>NZ_JBNFNU010000179.1:0-8291 GCF_057364445.1 Xanthobacter sp. BG11Y11_SDJG | reverse complement strand
AGCCGGCCGATGCCGTCCACCAGCGCGGCAAGGCGCGCCCGATCCCGGTCCAGGCGCTCCGGATCGACCGCGAGAAGCCAGTCGAAGGCACCGTCCGGTCTGCGCCCGCAAGGAGGCGCGCAGGCTTCGATCTCGGCCTCGCCTGGCGACTGCGCGCCGACCGGGGTCGCCAGCAGCAGACGCGGCGCGGCCGCGGCGGGCGCCACCTGCGCGAAATCGCCGACGAACCGCTCCCGATATTTCAGATAGACCGGCAGCCAGAGCTGGCGCTGGAGCGGCGAGCTGGCGAGCCGCGCCGCCATCTGGAAGCCGAGATGCCGGGCCGCATCGGATGCCGCGATCCAGCGCTGCCCGAGGGTCGCCCCCGGCGCGGCGGCATGCCTGAAGCCCTGCAGGAACGAATGCAGCTTGAGGATCACGCGCCCGAGCGGGAACTGCCCGCGGACCGGGAAATAGGCCACCCGCGCCGCATCGATCCGTGCCGTGCCGCTCGCGTCGCGCGCGCCCTTCAGCACCAGGCGGGCGGCGCCGGGCGGAACCTTCAGCGGCTCGAGTGCTCCGGGCTGGACCGTGACGCGCTGCCCGCCGCCTTCGATGGCGATCTCCACCGCAGCTTCGATGCCGGAGACGGCCAGCATGATGACGGTGCCCTGGCGCAGGCTGGCAAGCCGCACCAGGAGCGGCAAGTGAAACCGTCGTCCGTCCGCCACCCATGCGCCGCCCGTGAGGGGGAAGGGGGCTATCTCGCTCGCCATATGTGCTGATCCGATCGCGTGCCCGCCTTAAACCACTCCTTCAAGCCGCGAGGCAAGCGCCGGCGGGAGAGCGGGGTGTCGCGGCCAGCCTGCAGCGCGGTGCCGGCTCCCGCGGCCGCCAGCGGGGAGGGGCTCCGCCGCGCGCACCGCTCGCTCCCGCCACCGCCTGCAGGGCGGGAAAGGCGGCGGCACGGCCGCCTTCCGTTCGGGTCAGCGCGCCGGCATCTCCACCAGAAGGCCGACGATGCGGCGCACCACGGGCAGCACCAGCAGCAGGGTCGGAAAGGCGACGAGCCAGCTGAGGCCCCAGGCGGTGGGCCAGGTGGTCAGGAAATCGGGGCCGAGCCCCAGGCTGCGCGCGGTGGCGATGGCCGAGACCACGAAGGTCATCAGCACCGACAGCACGAGCGGCATGACGATGCCGGCATAGCGCGCCGGCAGCTTGCGGGAAGATTTGGAGGGGGCCATGAGGGCCATCCTTGTCGCGGATGGTCCCGGCGGGTCCGGATCGTCTGACGCATCCGGCCGGCCTGGGACCGGGTTGGATGCGTTGCCTGACGTCGGACGCTTACGGCGCGGCCCGAAGACCGTGCACGCCGCTTAACGCATGCCGCGCGCTGCGCGTCAAGCGCGGGCCCTGCGCCGTCTTGCCTTGCCAAGGCAGGCGGCGCCGCCCGCCGCGCTCAGTTCAGCTTCAGCGTCTTCAGGAATGGTCCATAGAACTGATATTGCTCGGCAAGGAACGGGCCGTAGGCGGCGCCCTCCTGATAGACAAGGTCGGTGGAATATTTGCTGCGGAATTCCGCGACCACCGCCGGATCGGTGAGGATCTTCTTGGCAGCTGCGTCAAGTTTCGCCTTGATGGCATCCGGCGTCCCGGCAGGTGCGGCGAGTGAAAGGAAGGATGCCTGGAAATACTTGACACCCTTGCTGGTGATGGTGGGCACGTCCGGCAGAGCGGGCCAAGGATCCTTGCTGGTCACGAGCAGCAGGCGCAGTTTGCCGCTCTTGACCTGCGGGACTACCGAGCCGGGGCTGCCGACGCCGGCCGAAATATGGCCGCCGAGCACGTTCGGGATCACCTCGCCGTCGCCCTTGAAGGGCACGTGAGTCCATTTCACCCCCAGGTCCTCGCCGAGACGGGCCATGAAAAGGTGGTTGGTGGTGCCGTTGCCGGGCGTGCCATAGGTGACCTTGTCGGGATTGGCCTTGGCGTAGGCCACGAACTCCTCCCAGGTCTTCCAGGGCGCGTTGGCGTCGACATAGAGCCCGTACTCGTAGGGGCCGAACACCGCGACGTGGTGCAGGTCCTTCAGCGGATCGAACGAGACCTTCTGCAGGTGGGGAATGATCGCGACCGCGGGCATGTTGACGAGGCCGATCGTGTAGCCATCCGGCGCTGCGCGGGCCATCTCGCCCACGCCGATGGAGCCGCCGGCGCCAGGACGGTTCACCGGCACGACCGCGGTCTTCAGTTCCGCGCCGAGCAATTCGGCGAACCGGCGGCCGACGATGTCGGTGGTGGTGCCTGCTCCGAACTGGATGATCAGGGTGATGGGCCGGTCGGGATAGGTCTCGGCGCGTGCGCTGGCGACGGCGGCGAGCGCAGGGACGCCGACGAGGCCGGCCATGAGAAGGGTGTGGGCGAGGACGCGGCGCGGCCGCAGGCTCTGAATGAAGCGGAAAAGGTTCACGGTACGGCTCCAGTCTGGAAGGTCTTTGGTTGGGAGCGACCGCGCGCAGAGAGGTGCGCGTATCATTCCAACATCAGGATGATGCTATGACGCATGGGTGTCAATTGGTGCCTTCACCGCCGGCTCTTCGAGTAAAATTTGCCACAAGGCCCGGAAGATTGACTTTCGCCGGCGTCTCGCCGAAGGTCGGCTGACACGCCCATAACATCCTAGTATCAGAATGAATAATTCCCAGAAAGCGAAGTCCCTCCCCACAGCAAGATCCACTCTGAAAGAGGCGCCGGGGCTGCTTTACCAGCACGTTGCGGCCCTCATCCGTAAGCGCATAGAGCAGGGCGAATGGGTGGCGGGCGAGCGGTTGCCGGCCATCCCCAAGCTCGCCGAGGCCTATGGCACCGCGATCGTCACCATCCGCCAGGCGCTCGCCGAGCTGGAGGACGACGGGCTGGTGGATCGCCAGCAGGGACGCGGAACCTTCGTGTGCGAATCGCCCACGCCGCGGCGTTGGCTCAAGCTCGAATCGAGCTGGGACACGCTCATCAGGCTGTGGGGCCAGTCGACGCCGCGCCCCCTAAAGGTGCACGATTCCATCGGCACCACGCTGCTCGATCGGGACGAGGGCATCGCCGCGCCGGCCTATCGCTACATGCGACGCGTCCACTATTCCGAGAACCTGCCCTACACCATCGTCGACATCTATCTCGACCGCCGGCTCTACGCCCTGTGCCCGGAGCGGTTCGACACGGAATCGGTGATCGTCGTGCTCGACAGCCTGCCCGAGGTCGAGATTCGCAGCATGCGGCAGTGCCTGACCATCGGCACCGCCGACCTGGAGGTGGCCGAACTGCTCGACATCGCCCCCAACGCCCCGGTGGGCGTCGTGCGCCGCGTCGTGCGCGACCAGAACGACGTGGCGATCTATGTGGGCGAGGCCACCTATCGGGGCGACCTAGTCAAGCTTGAGCGTGAGATGGTGCGGAGCCGATGACCACCCTTAGCCATCCCCGCTCGCCGCTGTTCTCGTTTGCGATCCTCGGCGACAGCCATGTCACGCCGCACGACGGGGAGAGCCAGTCCCCTTGGGCCGCGAACCGGCTCGCCAATGCCCGCCTCGAGGCGGTGTTCGCCCAGATCGACACGCTCGATCCCGCGTTCGCGGTGCATCTCGGGGACATGGTCCATCCGGTGCCCGCCCAGAGCACCTATCCGCAGGCCGGGGCGCGATTCTTCGCGCTCGCCGGCCGGCTCAGGGCGCCGCTCCATCTGGTGCCGGGCAATCACGACGTGGGCGACAAGCCGACCTCCTGGATGCCCGCCGCGCCGGTGGATGCGGTTGCGCTCGCGGCCTACCGCGAGACCTTCGGGCAGGACCATTACGTGTTCGAGCACGGCGGCTGCCGGTTTGTCGTTGTCAACGGCATGCTCATCAACAGTGGTCTGCCGGAGGAAGAGGCGCAATGGGCGTTCCTCGACGGCGCGCTCGACGCGAACACGCGCACCTTCGTGTTCGAGCACTATCCGCCTTTCCTGCTGAACCCCGGCGAACGCGAGCATTACGACAATCTCGCCGAGCCCGGCCGCACGCGCTTCCTGACCCTGCTCGCGGGGCGCAAGGTCGAAGCGCTGTTCTGCGGCCATGTGCACAACATCTTCTATAATCGCGTCGCGGGCATGGACGTCCACGTTCTGCCGGCGACCTCGGCGCTGCGGCCCGATTATGCGGACCTGTTTCCGGTGCCGCCCGACCCGGCCGCCGAATTCGGCCGCGATCTCAAGGAGAAGCTCGGTTTCTATATGATCGATGTCTTCGCGGACGGCCATGCGGCCCATTTCGTCCGCAGCCACGGCGCCACCGACGCCGACACGGCCGCGCGCCGCGTGCGGCGCCCGAAGGTCCATCCGCGAGCCGGCATCGTGGCGCCGCTCGGGGTCGACATGCGCCACGCCTTCGCGGACCCGGCGGTCATTCCCTTTACCGGCGTGGTGGACGAGTTCAGCCGCAAGCGCGTGCGCAACGATTATCTTCTTTCGGCGCTCTGCGAGATCGGCCTCGCGCGCCTGCGCATCCCGCTCGACGACCTCGCTGATGCGCTGGAGCGGATCGCCGACTGCGCCGCTCTGGGGCTCAGGTTCTGCGTGTTCTCCTACGGCCTGCCCGATACCGCGGACGTGCGCCGGCTCGCCGCGCTGGCGTCCGCCATCGACCAGATGGAGATCATCGGCCGGGAGGAGGATCTGGCGCGCCTCGCGCCTGCCGCCGGCCGGCTGGCGCGCGAGTTGGGGCGCCCGGTTTCCTCTCGCCGCTCCGGCTTCATGTCAGCGCGACGGCGCAGGGCGGGCGCCTGGCCCACATGGTGCGACACGGGCTCGAACACGGCGAGCCGGTGCCCGATCTGTCGCAGACGCCGGGCGTTGCCGGCATGGTCTATGCCGTTGGCGCGGACGATGCGCCCTTCACCGCAATCGGCACAATCGCCCGCGCCGCCCGCGCGGCCGGGCAGTCGGCCTCGATCCATGTGCGGCTCGCCGGCGACAATCCGGCGGCCATGCCCCGCGGCGATGGCGCGACCACCGCGCGCGTGCTCGACACCGCCCTCGCGGCCTTCCTGTGGTCCGAAAGCGTGCGCGTCTTTCTCGACACGTTCGACGATCATGACCGGGGCTATTTTCCGCGCCTCGGCCTGGTCGACCGCGCCTGCGACCTGCGGCCGGCCGGCGCCTGCCTGAAGCGGCTGGCCGAGATTCTGTGCGACTTCGATCCCGCGCGCTGCGAGATCACCGCGGACGGCGCCTTGCGCCATCTGCGGCAGGAGGGGCGACACCTCGTCCTCCTGCCGGAGGGCGGGGTCGATGGGACCATCCTGCCGGAGCTGTTTCGCGCGGCGCCGAACAGCGCATCGTGCGGCTGGATACCGGCGACGCGGTCGATGCGGGGCCGGACGGCGGGGCGGGCGGAGCGCTGCTCATCGAGAGGAGGTCGGCGGAGCGCCGGTGCGAAGGCGCCCTCTAGAGCGCGCGCGAATCAGCCCGCTGCAAGCTGATCGGATAATGCGTTCTCTATCATTAGGTTAGAGGCGCATTCGCCGATCAAATGGATTGCGATCTCATTGGATCGCGCTCAAGAGCCGGATCAGAGCCATGTATGTGCCTGCCGCCTTCCAGGAACCGGACCGCCAGACCGCTTTCGCCTTAATCGAGCAGATCCGGCTTGGCAGCCTCATTACGGCGGCCGGAGCGATCCGGTCGAGCCACGTGCCCTTCATGGTCGATCCGGCGCGGGGACCGAACGGCACGCTCGTCGGCCACGTGGCGAAGGCCAATCCCCAATGGCGCGACCTTAGTCCAGAGGTGGAGTGCCTAGTGACGTTCGTCGGTCCGGATGCCTACATCTCTCCCAGTTGGTACGGCACCAGCCCGCGGGCGCCGACATGGACCTATGTGGCGATCCACGCTTACGGTCGCCCAGCGATGGTCCTCGATCCGGCCGGGCTGCGCGCCATGGTGCTGCGCCTGTGCGACACCATGGAGCCGGCGGCTCCCCCTGGCGCGCGTGCGACCTGCCCGACGCCTTCATCGATCGCCTCGTGGCCGGCATCGTCGGCTTCGAGATTGCGATCGACCGCCTGGAGACGCAATTGCGCCTCGGTCAGAACAACGGGATGGACGACCGCCGCCGGATGCATGCGGGTCTGGCGGCCCGGGCGGCGGGCGACGACCTTCGGGTGGCCGATCTGATGGCGCGCTTCAGCCTCCGCGAAGACGGCTGAGCGCGCCCGCGCCCCTACCGGCTCCGCCGGCGTCCCGCGGCCGCCTGCTGGGCTACCTGGAGTACCGTGCGCTCGCAGATGGCCTGGGCCAGCGGGGCGCTGCGGCGGGCGGCGAGGATGGCTTCGTCCACCGCCAGCATGGCCTTCAGCACGCGGCCGGCGGGAAGCGCCCTGAGCGCGGCGGAGAGCTTGGGCTTGCGCGAGAAATGCACCTGCGGCCGGGCGCCGTCGATCACCCGGTCGACGGACGCGCCCGCCTCCACCTGGAGGGCCATCTGGTGCAGGCTCGCGAGGGCGCGCAGCAGCGCCCCCAGCACCGCGTCCGGCCGGGGTGGCGGCGCCGGAAGGCCTTGGCGAGGGCCTTCACCGCGTCCGCTGCCTCGCCGGCGAGCGCGGCGTCCACCACGTCGTCCAGAGCGAGGGCCGAGGCGTCGCCGACGATGGCGCGCACGTCTTCGGCGCTCACCCGCTTGCGGCCCCGGGCGTACAGAGCGAGCTTGGCGATCTCCCCGCGCGAGGCGAGCCGGTCGCCGCCGATCAGCGACACCAGAAGGTCGCGCGCGTCGGTATCGATCGCGAGGCCGGCCTCGTTCAGCATGGTGTCGACGAGGCGGGCGAGGTCGCGCTCGGTGTCGGCATAGCAGGCGATGGCCAAAGCGTGGGGCGAGTTCTCGCAGGCCGCGCGCAGCGGCGCGCCGCGCTTGAGGTCGCCCGCCTCCACCACCACCAGCGCGCCGGACGGCTCGGCCAGGACCGGCGCCAGCGCCGGGACGATGTTGCGTGCGCCGGCGCGCACCCAGATCACCCGCTCGCCGCCGAACAGGCCGATGGTGCGCGTCTCGTCCATGAGGCGGCGCGGATCGGCGGACAGCTCGTCGCCGTCGAGGCGCACCAAAGCGAACGGGTCGGCGGTGTCGGGAATGGCGCGCCGCACCAGGGCCGCCGCACGCTCGCGCACGAGGCCCATGTCCGGTCCGAAGATGAGGACCACCTGCTTGGAGGGGTCGCGCCGGGCGAGCGCCGTATCCGCGTCGCCCGGCCGCACGGCCACCATGGGCTAGCTGCCCTGGGGCTTTTGCTGCTCGAACGTGGGGTCGTTCTTCTTGCGGATGAAATAGGCGGCGATCTGCGCCTTGATCTGGTCCGCAACGATGCGGGCGGCGCGGTTCTCGGCGTCGCGGGTCGCGGCATAATTGGCGTAGCGCTGGTCGCTCACGTCGATGGTGCCGGAGCCCGAGGCCGAGCCTTCGGCCACCGGCTTCTTCTTCTCGTCGCCGGAGCGCACCAGCTTCCAGTTGCCGGTGACGCGGACGATCTGGTTCTCCGGCAGGCCGGAGCCCGAGTTCACGATCGCCGAGGCGACCGAGGACTGCACCGAGATGGTCATCTGGTAGGGCACGTTCTTGGGATTGCCCTCGCCGCCGGTGAGGGCGAAGATCAGGTCGTTGCGCAGCTCGTTGCCGATCCGGCCCTGGATCTGGAGAATCTCCACCTCGCGCATGTTCTCCATGAGCGAGGGGCCGGCGGCGGAGTTGCTCTCCGCATAGAGCGGCTGGAAGCAGCCGGCGAGGGCGCCGGACAGCAGCCCCACCACGGCGAGCCGCGCGAGCAGCCCGGCGCGGCCGAAAGCGGCGCGGCCGGCATCATCCTTCGTCGACGCGGACAGGGGTGTCCGGTCGGCGCGGATTTCGGTGCGGAGTTCGGTGTCAGGCGACCACATTCACGATCCTCTGCGGCACCACAATGATACGCTTCGGCGCGCGCCGTCGAGTGCCTTGCGCACGCTTTCGAGTTGCAGCACGGCCTCCTCCACCTCGGCGGTGGTGGCCTCGCGCGGGACGACGATGTCGTCGCGCTTCTTGCCGTTGATCTGGATCGGCAGGGTGACGGTATCCCGGCGCAGCAGCGCCGCGTCCACCCGCGGCCATCCGGCCTCGGCCACCAGCCCGTCATGGCCGAGCGCGGCCCAGCATTCCTCGGCAAGGTGCGGCGTCATGGGGGCGATCACCAGGACCGCGATCTCCGCCGCCCTCGCGCAAGGCGTAAGCGAGGTCCGCCGGCACCGGCGCGGCCCC
>NZ_JBNFNU010000178.1:0-8308 GCF_057364445.1 Xanthobacter sp. BG11Y11_SDJG | reverse complement strand
GCCCAGATCGTCGGCGAGGCGCGGACCCAGGAGCTCGGCCACCACAGCGTCGGCCACCACGAACGGGGCGGGCGCCGAGCGCGGCGACGCGCGGGCCGAGATCGGCGAGAGCGCCGGGCCCCTGCACATAGAGGGAGGGTCCGCCGAAGGCGCGCAAGGTCATGATGGTCTCCCTCAGCCCTTCACGCGCGCGCGCGAGGCCCTGGATGAAATACTGGCTGAGCAGCGCGAAGGCGCCGAACAGCGGCAGCGCGATGAGGGTGGAGCCAGCCATGATCTCGCCCCAGCGCAGGTCGAACGAGCCGATCATGGAGGCGAGCCCCACCGGCACGGTCTTGTTGGCGTCCGAGCCGATCATGATGAGGGCGAAGGTGTAGTCGGTCCACGACAGGAGGAACGAGAAGATCGCCACCGTGATGAGCCCCGGCAGCGAGAGCGGCAGCACCACCCGCAGGAAGGCGCCAAGCCGGGTGCAGCCGTCCACCATGGCGGCCTCCTCCAGCTCGAACGGCATCGACTTGAAGAAGCCCCACAGGAACCACACGCCGAGCGGCAGGGTGAGCGTCAGGTGCGAGACGATGACGCTCAGAAGCGTGTCGCCGAGGCCCATGCGCGCGAACACCGTGAACATGGGGATGGCGATCAGCAGCGGCGGGAACATGTAGGCATAGAGCATCGCCCCGACGATCAGCTTCTTGCCCGGCACACGGTGGCGCGTGACCGCATAGGCGATCATCACCGAGAGCACCATGGTGACCGCCACCGTCACCGCCGCGACGATCACCGAGTTCAGGAACTGGGCGGGATAGTCGGTCAGCTCCAAGAGGTTCCAGTAATATTCCCAGGTCACCGCACCGGGCACCAAGGAGGTGCTGGAGATCAGCTCCTGCGGCGGTCGCACGGAGGAGATCACCATCCAGTAGATCGGGAAGGCGGAATAGACCGAGATCACGAGCGCGGCCGCATAGAGGGCGAGGCGCGAGGCGAGCGAGCGGGGGGCGAGCGCGGACGACATGGGCTCACTCCGTATCGAGGGGGAACAGGCGGAAATAGATGAACACCGCCACCGAGAGGATGAGGAACGAGATGGTGGCGATGGCCGCGCCGCCGCCGATATCGAACAGCGAGAAGGCGGTCTTGTAGGAGAGGATGGCGAGATGCTCGGTCGCCCCCACGGGGCCGCCCTGGGTGAGCAGCCAGATCACGTCGAACTTGTTGAACATCCACACCGCGCGCAGCAGCACGATGACGGTGAGGATCGGCTTCAGCATCGGCAAAGTGATGTGGAAGAAGCGCTGCACCGCATTGGTGCCGTCCACCTTCGCCGCCTCGTAGAGCGAGGCCGGCACGGTCTGGAGCGCGGCGAGGAAGGTGGTGGTGACGAACGGCGTCCACATCCACACGCTCACCAGGATCACCGAGGTCATGGCCGCGGCCGGGCTCTCGAACCAGCTCACCGGCGGCAGGCCGAGCGCGGCGATAACCGCGGTGAGCACGCCGATGGAGCCGTCCACCATCCACTTGAAGGTGAGCACCACCACCACGGTGGGCAAAAGATAGGGCAGGATCGAGAGGCCGCGCACGATGTTGCGGAAGGGGAAGACCTGGTTCAGCACCAGAGCGAAGCCGATGCCCAGCCCCACCTGCAGCACGATGGTGCCGAGCGAATAGACGAAGCCGTTAATGAGCGCGCGCCAGAAGGTCCAGTCCGAGAGCACGCGGGCATAATTGTCGAGCCCCGCCCATTGCGGCGTGCCGACGAAGCTGTCCATCCGGTAGAAGCTCAGCGAGATGGCATAGGCCACCGGCGCCACGATCAAAAGCAGCGTCGCGGCAAGACCGATGCCTAGGAAGGAATAGATGGTGGCGCGTGAGCTCAAGGCGATGTCCTTGGGATGCGTTTGCGTCGATGCTTCAGCGTAAGAGATTGATCCTCCACGCCGTCATGCCCCGGTTTATCCGGGGCATCCACCAGACCGCCGCCCTGCCGCCGCAGCCCAATCGCCGGCCCGGCCGCAGGGTGGATCCCCCGGACAAGCCGGGGGATGACGGGTGCGCGCCTGGCACCGTTACGCGATCACCTGGCGCATGCGGTCCGCCGCCACCTTCACGCACTCGGCGGAGGCCATGCCCTTCAGGCACTTGTTCTGCAGCATCTCCGGGAACACGAAGGCCTCGAAGATCTTGCCCGGCTTGAGGTTGGGCGCCGGGCCCTGGGTGTCGATGGAGGTGAGGATGATGTTCTTGTCGGTCAGGAACCGCCGCATCTCCTCCACCGCCGCATTGTGCTTCTCGATCAGGGGGTGCGCGCGCCAGCGGGCATCGTCATAGACGTCGAGCCGCGGCGGCTGGAAGTGCAGCGGGGCGGTGTGGAGGAAGTTGATGAACTGGTTTTCGGTGAACCAGCGCATGAACTTCATGGCCTCGTCCGACTGCGGCGTCTTCAGCACCACCCAGCCGTCATAGCCGTGGTTCACGGCCTGGTGCTTCCCGGTGGAATCCATGTAGGGCATGATGCCGTACTGGTCGGCGAGCTTCGGGTTGTTGCGCTCCAGGCCCTCGATCAGGCGGCCCGCATAAGCGGTGTGCGCCACCTTGTCGGAGGTGAAGTTCGACAGCACCTCGCCGAAGCTCGCCTGGCTCGCGCCCGACGGCATGGTCTTGTACAGCTCGCCGAAGAAGTCGAGATAGGCGGCGACCTTGGGGCCGATCTCGGCGCTGTCGAACACGATGTTCCACTTGTCGTCGAAGATCTTGGCGCCCTCGGCCCACATGAAGCCAGGCGAGAGCCAGTTGGCGGCGCCGTTCGAGCCGATGGGATAGAGCGCGCCGGACCGGCCGTCGCCGTTCAGCGTCTGGGCGTTCTTGAGGAACTGCGCCCAGGTCTTCGGCACCTCAAGCTTGTTCTTTTCGTACAGATCCTTGCGGTAGTAGATCCAGGCGAGGTTGTAGTCGTAGGGATACCAATAGACCTTCCCATCGATGGGAAGAGGATGTTCGGTCCCCACTTGTACTTGTCGGTCAGCTCGTTGAGCGGCACCAGGTGCCCCTCGCTGGCGAGGATCAGCACGTGGCCGACGAAGGCGAAGGTGGCGATGTCGTAGGGCGTGCCGCCGCGCAGCGAGGTCGTCACCTTGGTGAACGCCCCGTCGAGCGGCACGGAATCGATCACCACCTTGGTGCCGAACTGCTTCTCGTATTCGGCCGCCGCCACCTTCAGCGCGCGGATGCTGTCGATGGAGGTCTCCGTATTGAGGAAGCGGATGGTCTTGGTGCCCTGGGCATGCACCGCGGGCGCGGCAAGGCCCCCCGCCATCACGCCGCCGGCGAGCGCGCCGGCGGCCTTCAGCACCGAGCGGCGGCTGAGGCCGCGCTTGTGGTCCGTCTCGTCCATGTGTCGATCCTCCCTTATGTATTTGTTCTGACGTCTACTCTTCCATTTCACCTTCAGGCCGCCGGTCGCGCGCCGGCGCCGCGCTCCCGGGTTCGATGCGCATGCCGGTCTTGGCGTTGAACACGTGCATGCGCTCAGGTGCGAGCGAGACCGGCACCACCGATCCGGCGCGCACCGCGTCCGTGCGCTCCACCAGCACGCGCATGCGCGTGCCGCCGATGCGGCCGATGAGGAGCGTCTGCGCGCCCAATTGCTCGATCACGCTCACCTCCAGCGCCAGCGCGCCGGGCGCCGCGCCGGCCGGCATGTGCTCAGGCCGCACGCCGACCACCAGCGCGGTGCCCTCGCTCGCGGCGATCCCCGGCGGCAGATCGAGCGCGAGGCCGTCGGCAACGAACCGCCCGCTTTCGGCGCGCCCTTCCACGAGGTTCATCTCGGGGGCGCCGATGAAGCCGGCGACGAAGAGGTTTTGCGGCCGGTCATAGACCTCCAGCGGGCGGCCCACCTGCTGGACATGGCCGTCGCGCATGATGACGATGCGGTCGGCGAGCGTCATCGCCTCCACCTGGTCGTGGGTCACATAGACCATGGAGGTGCCCACCTCCTGGTGCAGCCGCGCAATCTCCTCGCGCATGCGCACGCGCAGCTTGGCGTCGAGGTTGGAGAGCGGCTCGTCGAGCAGGAACACCTCGGGCTCGCGCACCAAAGCGCGGCCGAGCGCCACGCGCTGCATCTGGCCGCCGGAGAGCTGCTTGGGCTTGCGCTCCAGATACGGGTCGAGGCCGAGCATGGCGGAGGCCGCCTTCACCCGGCGGTCGATCTCGCCTTTGTCCATCTTGCGCATGCGCAAGCCGAAGGCGAGGTTCTCGTAGATCGTCTTGTGCGGGTAGAGCGCGTAGTTCTGGAACACCATGGCAATGTTCCGGTCCTTGGGCTCGAGGCGCGTCACGTCGCGCGCGCCGATCTCGATCGTGCCGGAGGTGATCTCCTCCAGCCCGGCGATCATGCGCAGCGTGGTGGACTTGCCGCAGCCGGACGGCCCCAGGAAGACGACGAATTCGCCGTCCCGGATGTGGAGATCCACCCCATGGACCGCCACGACGGAGCCGTAGGCCTTGCGGACCTTGTTCAGTGTGACCTGAGCCATCTTCTCCTGCCGTGCTCCCTGCCGCTTCCTCAGCGGCCGCGGACGAAATCGTGGATGCGGTGGTTGATGGGCGCGAGCGCCTTCTGCGTGTCGGCATAGATCGGGTGGCCGCGCGCATAGAGCGCCGCCCGGTCGGGATCGGGCGCGGTGCGCCAGACGATGTCGATGGCGCCGACCGCCGCGCGCGCGTCTGGATAGACGCCGACGCCCACCCCGGCGATCAGGGCCGCGCCGAACGAGGCCTCCGCCACCGCCGGCAGTTCCACCTCGACGTTCAGCACGTCGGCCACGATCTGCCGCCACAGCGCGCTCTTCGCCCCACCGCCGGTGAGGCGCGCGGTGGAGAAGGTGAGCCCCTTGGCATTCAGCGCCAGCATGCAGTCCTTGAGCGAATAGGCGATGCCCTCATAGAGCGCGCGCACGAAGTGGCCGGGGCCGTGGTTGAAGCCCATGCCCACATAATCGGCGCGCAGCAGCGGGTCCCAGTGGGGCGAGCGCTCGCCGTTGAGATAGGGGTGGAAGAACAGCCCCTCCGACCCCGGCGCCACGGCGGCGGCGGCGGCGTCCATGGCGGAGAACACGGCCGAACCGTCCTCGCCGTCGCGGCGGAAGAAGGTGTCGCGCAGCCATTTGTGCGCCGAGGCGCAGGAATTGGTGGCGGCGATGACGTACCAGTGGTCCGGCACCACATGGGATAGTTGATGACGGTGAAGTCGGGGTGCGGCGCGGTCGTGAGCACACTCACGGTGGCGGCGGTGGCGAGCTTCACCACGCCGAGGCCCTCGCCGATCATGCCGGCGCCGTAGGTCTCCGCGGCCGTGTCGGAAGTACCGCATACCACCGGCGTGCCTTCCTTTAGCCCGGTCGCCCGCGCCGCTTCGGCAGTGACGCCGCCGACCACGGCGGTGGTGGGGACGATGGGCGGCAGAGTCTCCATCGGCCAGCCGATCATGCCGCACAATTCCCGCGACCAGCCGCCGGTGGTGACGTCCGCCATGAGGGTGCCGACCGCGTCGATGAAGTCGGTCTCGAAGGTGCCCGTGAGGCGCGCGCGCAGCCAGTCCTTGGCGACATAGAGCCGCCTGACCCGGGCGAAGGCTTCAGGCTCGTGGCGTGCGAGCCAGAGCATCTGCGGCAGGGTCCAGGTGGGGTTGGCGCGGTTGGCGCCGATCTCAAGGATGCGCGCGTCCGCCGTCTCGCGCAGGACCGCGGTCTCCGCCCCCGCGCGTTGGTCGTTCCACAGGATTGCGGGGCGGATGACGCGCCCGTCCTTGTCCTCCAGCACCTGCGTGTGGGCGCCGGCGGAGAGAGACGACGGCGACCCGCGCGGCGTCGCCGCCGGCCTGCGCGAGCGCACGGGGAGCGTCTCGCACATGGCGCGCCACCAGTCGGCGGGGTCCTGCTCGCTCCAGCCGGGATGGGGCGCGGAGGTCGCGACCGGCGCCGACGCCTCGCCCGCCAGCGTCCCGTCGATGCGGATGATGCTGGTCTTCAGCGCGCCGGCGCCGAGGTCGATGCCGATGAGGAGGTCGGCTCTCACGATGGGCGCCTCCCGCCTCGGCCTGTCGGCTGCGTCATCTCACACCTCTCCCCGGCGCAGGTCCACCGCGCCAGCGGCGCCGCGCAGGCCGAGCTTGCCGGGATTCATGAGGTTGTCGGGGTCGAGCGCGTCCTTGATCTTCTGGATCACGCCAAGGCCCGCGCCCAGCTCCTTCTCGATCCAGGGATTGCGGAACAGGCCGACGCCATGATGGTGGGCGATGGAGCCGCCGTGCTCCAACGTGAGCGACTGCAGCGCCTCCCAGAGCCTGGAATGCAGCGCCAGCGCCTCGGCCTCGTCCATGGGCGGCAGGCGGATGGTCATGTACTGGCACGCGCCCTCGGGATAGACGTGCGACCAGTGGGCGCCGAAATGGATCTTCGGATAGATCGCCCGCACCGCCGCGCTCATGGCGGCGTACATGCCGGGGATGGCGGACCAGTTGCCGGTCACCTCCACCGTGTCGTTGTAATAGCCCGCCGCCTGCCACTTCTGGGAATAGGCCACATAGCGGTTTTCCTTCCAGTGGCGGAAGGGACCATCGGGGGCCACCTCGCCGCCGACGCTGGCGACGATGTCGAGCGCCGCGGCCTGCTCCGCGCCCAGCACCGGCTCGGCGCCGGAGAACACCAGGATGGCGAGGATGGGCTTGGCCTTGAACGGGTCGAGCCCCTCGGTGCGCTCGCGGCTCTCCGCTTCGTCGTAGATGCGCACCACGGTGGGGCGCAGCTCCGCCTGCATGATGCGCCGCGCCGCCTCCCAGGCCGCCTCCAGCGAGGGCAGTGCCACCACCACGCCGCGCTCCTCGGCCGGCAGGCGCCACAGGCGTAGCGTCAGCTCGGTGATGATGCCGAAGGCCCCTTCCCCGCCCACCAGAAGGTCGCGGACGGAGGGGCCGACCGAGCGCCGCGCCACGGGGCGGATCTCCAGCGGCGTGCCGTCCGGCAGCACCGCCTTGAGGCCGATGACGATGTCCTCGATCTTGCCGTAGCGGCTGGAGGCCTGGCCGCCGCCGCGGCAGGCGGCCCAGCCGCCCACGGTGGAGATCTCGATCGATTGCGGCAGGTGGCCGGTGGTGAAGCCTTCCGCGTTGAGCGCATTCTCGAATTGGATGCCGTTCATGCCCGCCTGGACCGTGACCATGGCGTCCTGCGGGTTGATGGACACAATCCGATCGAGGCGCCGCAGGTCCACCATCACTTCGCGGTGCAGCGGGATGGCGCCGCCGAGCACGCCGGACCCGTTGCCGAACGGGATCAGCTCCACCTTGCGCGCATTCGCCAGCTTGACGATGGCCGCCACCTCGGCGTCCGAACCCGGCCGCACCACGAGGCGCGGCACCACGCCGGTGAGCTTGCCGAAGCGCTCGCGGAAGTTCGCGAACGGCAGCCGGTCATGGGCATAAGCGCGCCGCGCGTCGAACTCGCTCAGGACGTTGGGGTCACCGACGATGGCCGCGAGCGCGGCGGCAAGGTCGGCATCCACTTCGTCGGAGGTCTTGGCGGCGGCGATGGTCAGGCCGGTCATGGGCACCTCTTGCAGGAAGAGGCGCGCGACCATGGCCCCGCGCTGCGGGAACCGATGGTGGCGTGCTCCCTCGTTCTTCTTGAGCAATCGTTTGTTCAAAGCTGTCAGACCCCGCGGGAGCCGTCAAGCGGGAATGTTGGGAGGCGGCGCGGGACGCGAACGGCGGGGCCTTCGCCCGGCAAGGACTCCCCGCTGCCTCCGGTGCGCAAGGCATCCGCGCGCCCGAACCTGGCGCCCTCTCCCTCAGGGAGAGGGTTCTCCACCAAACAAGCGGCGCGGGAGGTGGATATGGCAGCCAGAAGCCAGCCGCTGCGTCCTACACCGGCGCCGGCCCCGTCGAGGCGCGGGGGATGAGATCGCCGGGCGGCAGCGGCGGCACCGGGTCGGGGTGCTCTCCCGCCAGGCGGCGCACCAGGAGCGAGACGGCGACGCGGCCCATCTCCTCGGTGGGCATCATCACCGTGGTGAGGCTGGGATAGAGCAGGCTGGCCACCGGCGCGTCATGCAGCCCGGCGACCGAGATGTCCTGCGGGATGCGCCAGCCGCCGCGTGCAGCACCGACATGGCGCCGGCGGCGGAGACCAGGGTGGCCGCCAGCACCGCCGTGGGCCGCTGCGGCAAAAGCTCCGCCATGGCGCGGGCACCGCCCTCGGCAGTGTAGCCGGCGGTCGCCACCAGCGCCGGGTCGAAGGCGATGCCC
>NZ_JBNFNU010000177.1:0-8333 GCF_057364445.1 Xanthobacter sp. BG11Y11_SDJG | reverse complement strand
ATCCGGGTCAAATGCGTCGGTTCGCCGGCAAAGCTGTGGATCTCCAGCGCCAGGCGCTCGGGATCGAAACTCCACCTGCCGCAGCACCTTGGCGCCCCCCACCTCGGCCAGCGACCGGGCGTTGGCGGCCTGGTCCTGGTCGAGCGCGTGCGGCAGCGGCACCAGGATCGCCGGCCGGCCGATGGCGGAAAGCTCGGCCACGGTGCCGGCGCCGGAGCGGGAGACCACGAGATGGACCGCGGCCATGCGCGCCGGCAGGTCGTCGAAGAAGGTCGCGATCTCGGCCGAAACGCCGAGCGCGGCATAGGCGGCGCGCACCCGGTCCGCATCCTCCTCGCGCGCCTGCTGGACGATCCGGAGCCGGCCGCGCAGCGCGCCGTCGAGCAGGCCGATGGCATCGGGCACCACGTCTGACATGACCCGCGCGCCCTGGCTGCCGCCGAACACCAGGAGCCGCAGGGGGCCGCCGGGCACCGGTGGATCGTAGGGGATGGCGGCGGCCGCACGCCGCGGGGCGCAGCGGATGCCGGTCCACACCGCCTTGGCGTCGAGCACCGGATCGGCGCGGCACAGGCCGGGAAAGCCGGTGGCGATGCGCGACGCGGCGCGCCAGCATGCGGTTCGCCCGCCCCATGACGCCGTTCGCCTCGTGCAGCGCCGAGGGGACGCCGCAGAGCGACGCCGCCAGCAGCGGCGGCACGGTGGGATAGCCGCCGAAGCCCACCACGCAGGCGGGCTTCAGCCGCCGCATCAAGGCGAGACCCGAGACCAGGCCGGAGACGAGGCGATGCCGGTGCGGGCCAGCGACGCCGCGGAGCGCCCGCGCACCGTGTCGGCCGGCAGCACGTGCAGCTCGCGCGCCGGGAAGTGGCCGGCATAGCGCGCGCGCGGGGCGTCGGTGGCGAGGTCGACCGTGAGGCCGCGCGCGGCAAGCACGCCGGCCAGCGCCTCGGCGGGGAAAAGATGGCCGCCGGTACCACCGGCGGCGAGAAGCACGAGCTTGCTCACGGTTCTGGCCCTCTGCCGGGTCCCCGAGGAACCCGGCGCCGTTCTACCCTGGCCCGCGCCGGGGCGGAAATCGCCTCAGGAGGCGGCGGGAACCGGCTCCGGCCCGGAGGCCTCGCTGGTGCGCGGCTCCGCCTTCCGGCGCGGCTCGCTCAAGGCGGCGAGCGCGGCGGCGCCGGGACGCTTGCGCGACAGCGCGATCAGCATGCCCATGCCGAAGGCGAGCGAGATCAGCGACGAGCCGCCATAGGAAATGAAGGGCAGCGTCATGCCCTTGGCCGGGGCGATGTGGACGTTCACCGCCATGTTGATGGAGGCCTGGAGGCCGAACAGCAGCGTCAGCCCGGTGATGGCGAAGCGCGCGAACGGGTCGCTTTCGTCCATGGCGCGCCGCAGCGAGCGCAGGATGATGAAGGCGAACAGCGCCAGGATGATGAGGTTGAGGACGATGCCGAATTCCTCGCCCGCCACCGCGAACACGAAGTCGGTGTGCCCGTCCGGCAGCATGCGCTTCACCGTGCCCTCGCCCGGCCCGGTGCCGAACCAGCCGCCGTTGCGGAACGAGTTGAGCGCCGCCTCGATCTGGTAGGTGTCGCCGGAATCGGGGTTGATGAAGCGGCTGATGCGTTTCTGCACATGCGAGACCGTGAGGTAGGCGACCACGCCCGCGCCCGCGCCCGCGCCGACGAGGCCCACCATCCAGATCCAGCGCAGCCCGGCGAGGAAGAACAGCGCGCCCCAGACGAGGCAGATCAGCAGGCTCTGGCCGAAGTCCGGCTGGAGCACCAGCGGGACGAGCACGCTCGCCAGCAGCAGCATGGCGAGCGACTGCGCCGGCATCTCCGGCCGCTTCGAGCTTTCGGCGAACAGCCAGGCGGCGAGGATGACGAAGGCCGGCTTGATGAATTCGGACGGCTGCACCGTGATGCCGGCCACCGTGAGCCAGCGCCGGGCGCCCTTCACCTCGGGGCCGAACACCAGCGTCGCCAGCAGCAGCACGAAGAACAGCGCGAACACGCCGATGGCGGTGCGCCGGAGCGCGCGCGGCGTGAGGAAGGAGGTCGCCAGCAGCACCCCCACCGCCGGCACCAGGAACAGGAGCTGGCGGTTCACGAAATGGAACGGATCGTCGATGCCGATCCGCGCCGTGACGGCGGGGCTCGCCGCGAGGGACAGGATGATGCCGATGATCATCAGGCCGAAGAGGGCGGCGAGCAGGGCCCGGTCCACCGTCCACCACCATTCGCTGAGGACGGTCCGGTCGGCGCGGGACATCATGGGACTTCGGTACTCCACGCGGGAACTGACGGCGCACTGTGCGCGAAGACGGTTGACGGGCCATTAAGGCGGCCATCGCGAAACCGCCGGCCGCATCCTATCTTCCAGGCGTGTCCCATGCCGCGCCCAGGGCCGAGGCTGCCCTTCCCCCCGTGTTCCGCCAGTGGTTCCGCGCGCGCGGCTGGACCCCCCGCGCCCACCAGCTGGACCTGATCGACGCCGCGGCCGCCGGCCGCTCGGTGCTCCTCATCGCCCCCACCGGCGCCGGCAAGACGCTGGCCGGCTTCCTGCCGACCTTGGTGGAGCTGAGCGCGGAGCAGCGGAGCAAACCGGGCCGGAAGTCGACGCGCCGTCCGCATCCAAACCGTCCCTTGGCCCCCTCCCCAGCCCTCCATCGCAGCGCGGGGACGGGAGGCACGGCGGACGCCGAAACCGCCCCCGTCCCCTTCGCCCGCTGGCAGGCGGAGCGGCCGCCCTCGCCGCTGCACACGCTCTATATCTCGCCGCTGAAGGCGCTGGCGGTGGACATCGCCCGCAACCTCGAAGCGCCGGTTTCCGAGATGGGCCTGCCCATCCGTGTCGAGACCCGCACCGGCGACACCCCGGCCTCGCGCCGCCAGCGCCAGCGGCGCGACCCGCCCGACATCCTGCTGACCACGCCGGAGCAGATCTCGCTGCTGCTCGCCTCCAAGGATGCCGAGCACCTGTTCTGCGGCCTGAAGCGCGTGGTGCTGGACGAGCTGCACGCCCTCGTCACCTCCAAGCGCGGCGACCTGCTGTCGCTGGCGCTCGCCCGCCTGAGGGCGATCGCGCCCGGGCTGCAATGCGTCGGCCTCTCCGCCACCGTCGCCGAGCCGGACGATCTGAGGCGCTATCTGGTGCCGCAGAACGCGGGCGCGCCGCTTGCCGATCTGGTGGTGGCGCAGGGCGGCGCGGCGCCGGATATCGCCATGCTGGAGAGCCGGGCGAAGATGCCGTGGGCGAGCCACACCGCCCACCATGCGCTGGCCGAGATCTACGAGCTGATCGGCCAGAACAAGCTGTCGCTGGTGTTCGTGAACACCCGCTGGCAGGCGGAATTCCTGTTCCAGGAGCTCTGGCGCATCAATGACGCGAGCCACCCCATCGCGCTCCACCACGGCTCGCTGGCGGTGGAGCAGCGCCGCAGGGTGGAGGCCGCCATGGCGGCGGGGCGGCTCAAGGCGGTGGTGGCCACCTCCTCGCTCGACCTCGGCATCGACTGGGGCGACGTGGACCTGGTCGTCAATGTGGGCGCGCCCAAGGGCGCCTCGCGCCTGATGCAGCGCATCGGCCGCGCCAACCACCGGCTCGACGAGCCCTCGCGCGCCGTGCTCATTCCCGCCAACCGCTTCGAGGTGCTGGAATGCCGGGCGGCGCTGGAGGCGGTCAAAGCGGGGGCGCAGGACACCCCGCCCGAGCGGCAGGGGGCGCTGGACGTACTGGCGCAGCACATCCTCGGCATGGCCTGCGCCGCGCCGTTCGATGCCGACGCGCTCTATGGCGAGGTGACCTCCGCCGCGCCCTACCGCACCCTGTCACGCGCCGATTTCGACGCGGCGGTCGCCTTCGTCGCCACCGGCGGCTATGCGCTGAAGGCCTATGAGCGCTACGCCAAGATCCGCCGCACCAAGGACGGGCTGTGGCGCGTCGCCAATCCCATGATCGCGCAGGCCTACCGGCTGAACGTGGGCACCATCGTCGAGGCCGCCATGCTCAAGGTGCGGCTGGTCTCGGCGCGCGGCGCTGCCAAGACCGGGGTGGCGGGCCGGGTGCGCTTCGGCGGACGGATGCTGGGCGAGGTGGAGGAATATTTCGTCGAGACCCTGGTGCCGGGCGACACCTTTATCTTCGCCGGGGAGATCCTGCGCTACGAGGCGCTGGTGGAGGACGAGGTCTATGTCTCGCGCACCACCGCCACCGAGCCCAGGGTGCCGGCCTATGCGGGGGGCAAGTTCCCGCTCTCCACCTTCCTCGCCGCCGGGGTGCGCGCCTTGCTCTCGGCGCCGGAGCGCTGGCCGGCGCTGCCGGCGCAGGTGCGCGACTGGCTGGAGCTGCAGCGCGCGCGCTCGCGCCTGCCGGGGCGAGACGACCTGCTGGTGGAGACCTTCGCGCAGTCCGGCCGGCACTATCTCGTGACCTATCCGTTCGAGGGCCGCCTCGCCCACCAGACGCTGGGCATGCTGCTGACGCGGCGGCTGGAGCGCGCCCGGCTGAAGCCCATGGCTTCGTCGCCAACGATTATGCGCTGGCGGTGTGGGGCGCCGGCGACATGGGGGACGCGGTGTCCCAAAGCCGGCTCTCGCTCGCCGAGCTGTTCGACGAGGACATGCTGGGCGACGATCTGGAGGCGTGGCTCGCCGAGAGCGCGATGATGAAGCGCACGTTCCGCTATTGCGCGGTGATCGCCGGGCTGATCGAGCGCCGCTTTCCCGGCAAGGAGAAGACCGCGCGCCAGGTCACGGTCTCCACCGATCTCATCTACGACGTGCTGCGCCGGCACGAGAGCGACCACCTGCTGCTGCGCGCCGCGCGGGCGGACGCCGCCACCGGGCTTCTGGACGTGAAGCGGCTCGGCGAGATGCTGGCGCGGGTCAAGGGGCGGATCGTGCACCAGAAGCTGGCGCGCGTCTCGCCGCTCTCGGTGCCGGTGCTGCTGGAGATCGGCCGCGAGAGCGTCGCCGGCGAGGCCAACGAGGCGCTGCTGGCGGAGGCGGAGGAGGAGCTGATCCGCACGGCGATGGGCTGAGCCCGGCGCCAGGCACGCCCCCGTGTAAGAAAATGTTACCACATCGCCGGCGGTCTCGCTCGGGCCGCGTCGCGGCGCTTCCGCGCGCCGCCCAAGGACGGGCGACCCGATCGGGATACCATGCTCACAATCGTTGTTTTCCAATTACTTGGAAAGAACAGACGACGTCATAGAAACGTCTTGAGACGCGGGTGCCAGCGCCAAGTGCAACCGCGGGGCGGCGGCCGAACTGCTCGCCTGCGTTGTTGAATCCCGCGGAATGTGCAACCGGTATGCTTGATTTTCCAGGCCAGCGGCGCTCAGTATCCTGTGGTTGCGTCACCAGGGATTGGAACGATTACAATGAGCCGAAGACTCTTGGCCGTCGCGCTTCTTGCGCCGGCATTGCTCCTCGCGCAGGCGGCCCCCAGCGCCGCGCGCATGAGCTCGGGCGCCGCGGCGGTGACCGCGGGCATCGTCGGTCTTGCGGTGGGCGCGGCGATTGCCGACAGCGCGAACCGCAGCACCTATGTCTACGGGGCGCCGCCGCCGCCGGTCTATGTGCCGCCGGCGCCGTTCTCCCCGGCCTCCAACGTGGTGTGCTATCCGGGCCAGCGGGCCTGCTACTACAACGGCGGCGCCTATGCCGCCGATTGGACTTGGCGCGTCTACGGCAGGAACTGAGATCCCATGACCATGCTCAAGCCCCTGCGCGGCGCGCTCATCGCCCTCGCGCTCTCCGCCGCCGCCTGCGCCCCGGCGCTCGCCCAGTCGGCCGCCCCCCATTCCGGGGCCGCCTTGCCGGACGACGACCGGATGGACAATGCCTGGAACGACCTTCTCGAATCCGAGAACGGCCTGCTTCCGGGGCCGCAATACACCGCGCTCAACAATCTCGCCTTCCAGGCGGCGGTCGTGCGGGTGTGCGACGGCTACACGCTCGACACCGAGACCTTCGGCAAGGGCTTCGCCGGCGTCCTGACCAGCCCGGACAAGGACTTCAACGAGCGCCAGGAGAAGGAATTCGGCGCCGCCGTCCTGGTGGCGTTCGGCGCCCGCTTCGGCCTGTTCCTGGCCGAGGGCAACGGCGACAAGAAGGACTTCTGCGACGCCGCCGCCAAGCTCAAGGCGACGCCGGGCGACGTGCCGCTGTTCCTGAAGTGAACTGACGGGACGGGAAGAGGACAGGCGCCCGGCTTGGCCGGGGCGCCCTGTTATTGGGGGGCTTGGCACTTCGCCCCTCACGACGTCTCTGACCGGCAACGAGTAGCCACCGCTCAGTCCTTGGGCGTCTTTGATCGCTTACCGGATGGGGTCTCTCCGGTCGGCAGGTCGACCGCGAAATCGTAATTTCCGCCCTCGATCTGGTTCTTTGCGCACTCGCGATACCGATCCGGCGGAGTTATGGATCCACCCCGGACGGCGTCCATGCGATCCATAAGCTCCGCCAGCACCTCTTCTGCCTTATCCACCTCGCCGAGCGCTGTTATCCTCGCAAGGCGGCGAAACCGGTCCTGAAGAGCCTTGTATTCGGCGGCAGTCCGTTTGAGTTCTTCGACGTGCGTCTGGATGTCGAGAGCCTCCGAAATGGATGGGATCAGGGTTGCCAAGAAAGCGATAACTGCCACGGCGATAGCAGGTATCAAATCCTTGACGAAAGCTGCACCGGCGAGGGCCGTCAGGATGATGGGGGCCAGTGTGATAGCCTTGTGCTGCCACCGCACCCGACGTAGCCAAGTATAAAGCATCGTGGAAGTCCAGAGGCAGCTTTCGGATTGCCTTAGGGCTTCCTTAACGATCTCCCGACGGCGTGCTTCTATGGTAGCACGCTGATCGGAATCCGAGGTCCGAATATCTTCTGCCATTCCATGCCCGCTAAGATGTCGTAGTCGTCTCGTTCATAATCGCATGCCTGTTCAGCTATGCCGATGGCTGTATCAACCTTGGAAGCCCACTTGTCGCCAAGCTGAACGATTTCGCCTGTGCCGGGGATCGTCACCCATCCATTCGCCCGAGTTCTTATGAATTTTAGGCAGTCACGAACATACCAATCGTAATAATAGTGGTCATAATTACCCCAAGGATAGCTGCGAAAAATCTACAACTAATAGTTCGATAGCGAAAGACTTGAGATCAACCGAAAATTCGTGCTTCCATCTCTTCATAATCTTGCAAAGCGGGCGAACGTTGCCGTTAAAATTGCGGTCAGAATCATCGATGAACTTGATCTGCGCAGCCGGATCGACCGTTTTCCACGATCCGCCGCCGTTTGTGTCCGGCATGATGAACTGCCCATTGCCAACGGCGAACACGGGCACGAGTTCAACCATGATCGAGTTAAAATCGATCTGAACCACCTGCCCGTCGCCACGCTTCCGGGTCTGCGGATAGGTCACCTCCAGCTTGTCCTTAATCTCCTGCAGGAGCGCCGACTGTCCGTTGGAGGCGTAGGCCTGGAAGCGCTGATAAATGGCCCAATCGAATAGAGCCATGATGTCGATGTCCGCGGATGGCCGCACGGGCGTTCTTTTGCCCCAAGAGCCCACCGTAAAGATCGGCGGGTTCTCCGTCGACTCGCCGCCATAGGCACGTTGCAGAGCCTGACCGACGCGCTTCGCCTTACCGAATGCATCTTCAACCTGTTCCTTCGTAGGGTTCAGGTCAGCGTGAAAAGCTCTGAAGCGCTGGCGGACTGCGATCCACATGTCGAATCTCCGGGACGCAGTTTACACTCCACGGAACGAAAATAGAACATAGAAAAGTCCAACCTTTCAGAACACCAATTGTGCAGGCGAACTACGCAACGCGGAGAGGCGAGCGTCTCATGGCTTAAAATGCCGTCATCCAAAGTTGCAATCGAAGTACACCAGCCGTGAAGCTGACCTATCGCGGGCGAAGCCTGGCGTCGGAACACCCCCCTACGCCCGCGCCACCCGCAACGTCGCGCCATCCACCGCCACCACTTTCACCGCCTGCCCGGCCGCGGTGTCCGGGCCCTCGATGCGCCAGACAGAATCGTCGATGCGTACCCGGCCCACCCCGGCGAGGATCGGTTCGTCGAGCACGAACACGCGGCCGATGAAGCCTTCCGCGCGGCGGTTGAGGAACGGGCGGTCGGAGGCCTTGCCCGGCGCCGGGGCGACGCGGCGGCCCACCAGCACGGCGATCACCGCCAGCGCGGCGAAGATCAGCACCTCCATCTGCCAGGTGAGGTCGATCACATAGGCCAGCACGCCGGTGACGAGGGCGGCGATGCCGAGCCACAGCAAAAGCGCCGGCGCGGCGATCTCCGCCAGCAGCAGAG
>NZ_JBNFNU010000176.1:0-8357 GCF_057364445.1 Xanthobacter sp. BG11Y11_SDJG | reverse complement strand
CCGCGGCCCATGCCGCCGCCGAACAGGTCGTCGAAGATGTCGGCGAAGGTGGAGGCGACGTCGCCGAAGCCGGCGGGGCCGCCGCCGCCGCCATTCTCGAACGCGGCATGGCCGAAGCGGTCATAGGCGGCGCGCTTCTGCGGGTCTTTCAGGACCTCGTAGGCCTCGTTGACCTCCTTGAAGCGGATCTCCGCCTCGGCATCCCCCTGGTTGCGGTCGGGATGCCACTTCATGGCGAGCTTGCGGTAGGAGGTCTTCAGCACCGTCTCGTCGGCGCCGCGGTCGCAGCCGAGGGTCTCATAATAATCGCGCTTGGCCATGTTCCGTCTTCACCCGCCGCCGGCTCCGCGAAGGGAGCACCTTAAAGCTCTGGCCGTCATGCTCCGGCTTGACCGGAGCATCCATCCGCCGCGCCCGGGCATGCGTCAGGGACATGCCCTCTGAAATGGGCCCTCCGGTCAAGCCGGAGGGCGACGGTGGGAACTCGGCCAGCGCCGCAGACAACCATCGCGGCGAACCCGCCGCGTCCGTCGAAAGCGCGAAGCGCACCGCTCGTCCCGCGAGGGGAGCGAGCGGCGCACCGCGCATCAGATCACGCCGACTTCTTCTTGTCGTCGTCGACCTCGGTGAACTCGGCGTCCACCACGTCGTCCGCCGGCTTGGAGGCGCCCGCCTCGCCGCCCTGCTGGGCCGCATACATGGCCTCGCCGAGCTTGAGGGAGGCCTGGGCCAGAGCGTTGGTCTTGGCGGTGATGGCCTCGGCGTCGCCGCCCTCCAGCACGCCCTTGAGGTCCGCGACCGCCGCCTCGATGGCGCCCTTCTCCGCCGCGCCGACCTTCTCGCCGTGCTCGGCGAGGGCCTTCTCGGTGGAGTGGATGAGCGCCTCGGCGTGGTTCTTCGCCTCCACCGCCGCGCGGCGCTTCTTGTCCTCGGCCGCATGGGCCTCGGCATCCTTCACCATCTTTTCGATGTCGGCGTCATTCAGGCCGCCCGAGGCCTGGATGCGGATCTGCTGCTCCTTGCCGGTGCCCTTGTCCTTGGCGGAGACGTTGACGATGCCGTTGGCGTCGATGTCGAACGTCACCTCCACCTGCGGCACGCCGCGCGGCGCCGGCGGCAGGCCCATGAGGTCGAACTGGGCCAGCAGCTTGTTGTCCGCCGCCATCTCGCGCTCGCCCTGGAACACGCGGATGGTCACCGCGGTCTGGCCGTCCTCCGCCGTCGAGAACACCTGGCTCTTCTTGGTGGGGATGGTGGTATTGCGGTCGATGAGGCGGGTGAACACCCCGCCCAGCGTCTCGATGCCGAGCGACAGCGGGGTCACGTCGAGCAGCAGCACGTCCTTCACGTCGCCCTGGAGCACGCCCGCCTGGATGGCGGCGCCGATGGCGACCACCTCGTCCGGGTTGACGCCCTTGTGGGGCTCCTTGCCGAAGAACTGCTTCACCACTTCCTGCACCTTCGGCATGCGGGTCATGCCGCCGACGAGGACCACCTCGTCGATCTGCCCGGCGGTGAGGCCGGCATCCTTGAGCGCGAGCCGGCAGGGCTCCACGGTCTTCTGGATCAGGTCGTCCACCAGCGCCTCGAACTTGGCGCGGGTGAGCTTCATGGTGAGATGCTTCGGACCGGAGGCATCCGCGGTGATGAAGGGCAGGTTGATCTCGGTCTGGGTCGCGGACGACAGCTCGATCTTCGCCTTCTCGGCGGCCTCCTTGAGGCGCTGGAGCGCAAGCTTGTCGTTGCGCAGGTCGATGCCCTGCTCCTTCTTGAACTCGTCCGCCAGGTAGTTCACCAGGCGCATGTCGAAGTCCTCGCCGCCGAGGAACGTGTCGCCGTTGGTGGACTTCACCTCGAACACGCCGTCGCCGATCTCCAGCACCGACACGTCGAACGTGCCGCCGCCGAGGTCGTAGACCGCGATGGTGCCGGAATTCTTCTTCTCGAGGCCGTAAGCGAGCGCCGCCGCGGTGGGCTCGTTGATGATGCGCAGCACCTCAAGGCCGGCGATCCTGCCCGCGTCCTTGGTGGCCTGGCGCTGGGCGTCGTTGAAGTAGGCCGGGACGGTGATGACCGCCTTCTCGACCTTCTCGCCCAGGAACGCCTCGGCGGTCTCCTTCATCTTCTGCAGGATGAAGGCGGAGATCTGCGAGGGGGAATACTTCTTGCCGTCGGCCTCCACCCAGGCGTCGCCATTGTCGGCGCGCACGATCTGGTAGGGCACGAGCTTCTTGTCCTTCTCGACGGTCGGGTCGTCGTAGCGGCGGCCGATCAGGCGCTTCACCGCGAAGAAGGTGCGCTCGGGATTGGTCACGGACTGGCGCTTGGCGGGCTGGCCGACGAGGCGCTCGCCGTCCTCCGTGAAGGCGACGATGGAGGGCGTGGTGCGCGCGCCCTCGGCGTTCTCGATGACTTTCGGGGTGGACCCCTCCATCACCGCGACGCAGGAATTGGTGGTGCCGAGGTCGATGCCGATGATCTTGGCCATATGTTTCTCCTTGCCGGCAGACCGGCCGGACCCTTTCGGCGTCCGCTGGGGATCCCCACGGGCCCCTCCCGCGGCGATCCGCCGGCCCCCTTTACGAAATTGGGGTTCGTCGCGAAAACGACGATCGAAGGCGCATATAGGGGGGGCATTTGGCGCCGCAAGGCGTCCATTGCGCCGCTTCGGCCCTTTTTCACATTGCTGCGAGGAGATCGTTCATGACCGACCGCCACCCGAGGGGCGCCGCCCCGGGCTCCGACCCGCGCTCCGTCCTCGTGGTGGTGGACCTGCAGGTCGACTTCCTGCCCGGCGGGGCGCTCGCCGTGCCGGGCGGCCATGAGGTTCTCGGCCTGTGCAACCGCGCTGCCGCCACCTTCCGCAACGTCGTCCTGACCCAGGACTGGCATCCGCCGGGGCACGCCTCGTTCGCCTCCAGCCATGCCGGGCGGGCGCCGTTCGAGACCATCGCGCTGCCCTACGGCCCGCAGGTGCTGTGGCCCGACCACTGTGTCGAGGATACGCCCGGCGCGCGCTTCTCCGCCCATGTGGACATCCCCCACGCCCAGCTCATCATCCGCAAGGGCGTGCACCGGAACATCGACAGCTATTCCACCTTCTACGAGGCCGACCGCATTACCCCGACCGGGCTGTCCGGCTACCTGAGGGACAAGGGGATCGACACCGTCTACCTCGCCGGCCTCGCCACCGACTTCTGCGTCGCCTGGTCGGCGGTGGACGCGGCGCGGCACGGCTTCTCGACCCATGTGGTGGAGGACTGCTGCCGCGCCATCGACCTCGACGGCTCGCTGGACAAGGCCTGGGCCGACATGGCGGCGGCCGGCGTGCACCGGCAGCGCGTCGACACGCTTTTGGCGTGAAGGGGGTGGGTCAGGCGTCGATGGCGCTCATCCAGCCGAGCGGGGCACCGGTTGAGTCCATGACGATGGCGAAGGCACCGACGCCGGGCACCTCGAAAGGCGGCCTCAGGATGCGCCCGCCTTCCGCCTCCAGCAGCCTGAGACGCGCCGGCAAGTCGTCTACATTGATGTAGCTGAACCAGTGCGGCGGCACGGAGGGCGGCACGATGTCGGTCTTGTCCATGATGCCGGCCACCGCCTCCTCGCCGAGCATGGCGATGACATAGGTGCCGCCGCTCTCCATGGGCATTTCATCGAAGGCCCAGCCCAGCGTTGCGCCATAGAAGGCCTTTGCCTTCTCCACGTCGTCGGTCAGCAGTTCGTTCCAGTAGAATTTTCCGTGCGGCGCCATAGGGACCTCCCATTCAGGGCGCGCACCAGGGTACGCGCCGGCCGGCTTGCAGCGGCAAGCCGACCGGATACCGCGTTCTTCCGTCAAAAGTTAGAGGGGGCCCTCTATCGCATCACGTAGACGACGCGGCGCGTGCCCGGCTCGACCAACACCGTCTGCTGGGTCGGCGTGACAAAATAGAGCATGGCGCGCACCGCATCCTGGCCGCCGTCCCAGTTGCCGTTCTGCTCCTGGCGCACCACGAACCGGTTCAGCACCACGGTCTCGGGCACCACCGCGCCCTCGACGGATCGAATTCGGACCCGTAGGTGGCGGCCGGAACGGGGTTTTGGGCCACATAGGCGGTGATGTACTGCTGCTGCACGGGGGTGACGACCGTCGCCTGGGCCAGCGCGCCGCCGGTGCCGGCGGCCAGCAGGAACAGCGAAAGCCCGAAAGTCTTGCCGTGTTTCATGATCCGAACTCCTCTCGGCTGTCAAACTGAAGAGAAGGACAGCCGAGCGAAGAAAAAGTTCCGCCCAGCAGTTACGCTCAAGCGTCACGAATGATTTCCGCCGAATATTTGCCATGGCTGCGCAGCAGTGGCACCTTGAGCGGACGTGTTCTGCACGAAGTCCCTCGCAGTCGTTTTCGGAGGCGCCGCAGGTGCGGGAGCAGGAAGCCGGTCCACAGGGACTTGAGATCGTGCCCGGCTGCCTCTGGTTCCGCGAGGCGCTGGACCGGCCGGCGCAGCAGGCGCTGCTCGCCGACATCCGCGCCGTGATCGCCGAGGCGCCGCTCTTCACGCCGCGCATGCCCCGCACCGGCAAGCCGTTCTCGGTGCGCATGACCAATTGCGGGCCGCTCGGCTGGGTATCGGACGAGGCCGGATACCGCTACCAGCCGTTCCATCCGGACACACGCGCGCCTTGGCCGGCCCTGCCGCCAGCCCTCCGCGCCGTGTGGGCGGCCTATGCGGGGGACGCCCCGCCGCCGGAGGCCTGCCTCGTCAATCTCTACGCCCCGGATGCGCGCATGAGCCTGCACCAGGACCGGGACGAGGACGACCTGACCGCGCCGGTCCTGTCCGTGTCGCTGGGCGATACCGCCGTGTTCCGCATCGGCGGCACCGCGCGCGGCGATCCCACCCGCTCGGTGCGCCTCGCCTCCGGCGACCTGCTGCGGCTCGGCGGGGCGAGCCGGCTCGCCTTTCACGGCGTGGACCGGGTGATCGCCGGCTCCTCCAGCCTGATCGACGGCGGCGGCCGGATCAACCTCACCTTGCGCCGGGTGACGGTTTCCGCTTGATTCGTCACGCTTCGGCCCCCTTTGGACCACAGAAGCCGAACGTCCGGACCCTTTCGGAGCCCGCCTGATGCGCCTTGCTTTCGCCGCCGTGCTCGTCGCCGTCTCCGCCGCCTTGTCCGGCGCTTTCGCCGCCGAGGTGGAGTTCCCGCGCGGCTCCATCATCGGCCTCGTGCCGCCGGACGGCATGAGCGAGGGGCGCACCTTCGCCGGCTTCGAGGACCGCGAGAAAGGCGCCGCCGTTCTGCTGGTGGACATGCCGGCCGAGGCGTTTCCGCAGCTTGAGGCGAGCTTCACCGACGCAGCGCTCGCCGAGAAGGGCATCAAGGTCCAGCGCCGCGAGAGCTTTCCGGTGACCGGCGCCAAGGGCATCCTCGTCACCGGCACCCAGGCCGCCGGTGCGGTGTCGCTGCGCAAGTGGGTGCTGCTCGCGGGCAACGACATGCTGACCGCCCTCGTGACGGTCCAGGTGCCGGAGGGCCAGGAGGCCGCCTATCCGGACGCCAAGGTCCGCGCGGCGCTGTCGACGCTCGCCTTCCGCTCGGCGCGCGATCAGGTGGAGGCGCTGCCCTACACGCTCAACGACCTCGCCGGCTTCCGCGTTGTGCGCACGCTGGGCGGCTCCACCGTGATCCTCACCGACGGGCCGAACAACGTGGTGGACGGCGCCGAGCAGCCCTATTTCGTCGTCTCCGTCGCCGGGGGGACGCCGCGCGACGACGACCGCGGCCGCTTCGCGGTGCGCGCGCTCGCCGGCCTGCCGGGCCTGAAGGACCTCCAGGTCGAGCGGGCCGAGCCGCTGCGCATCGCCAACCACACCGGCTACGAGGTGATGGCGAAGGGCGTGGACGCCCGGACCGGGACGCCGGTGAAGGTGATCCAGTGGATGCGCTTCGGCACGACGGGCCACATGCGCATGGTGGGCGTGACGCCGCTCGACAGCTTCCCCGACCTCTATCCGCGCCTGCGCGCCATCCGCGACGGCGTCGAGCCGCGCTGAGCGGCAGCCCTGCCGCCGGCCCGCTCCTGCGACAGGCCGACGCCGCCCGCGCGGCGGGTGCTGCTCTGCGTCACCTGGACTTCCGCCCGCCGCGACCCCACCTGACGGGAGACAGGCGAAAAGGAATCCCCGGACGATGAGCGACGAGGAGAGGAACCGCTTCTCCGCCCGCGCCCTGCGCTATGCGCGGGTGGGCGCCGGCATGGGGGGCGTCGCCGCCCGCATGGCGTCGAGCCGCCTGATCGGCGGGGAAAGCGGCGCCAACGCGGCGGCGCTCGCGGCGGCGCTGGGCGGCCTGAAAGGGCCGCTCATGAAGGTGGCGCAGCTCATGGCCACGGTGCCGGACCTGCTGCCGCCGGAATATGCCGCCGAACTTCAGAAGCTCCAGGCGGACGCCCCGCCCATGGGCTGGTCGTTCGTGAAGCGCCGCATGATGGCGGAGCTCGGGCGGGACTGGGAAAGCCGGTTCGCGCAGTTCTCCCACCAGCCGGCCGCCGCCGCCTCGCTCGGCCAGGTCCACCGGGCCACCACGCTCGACGGCGAAGAGGTGGCCTGCAAGCTCCAGTATCCGGACATGCAGGCGGCGGTGGAGGCGGACCTCGCCCAGCTCGACCTCCTTTTCTCGCTGCATCGCCGCCTGAGCGCGGTGATCGACACCCGCGAGATCGCGGTCGAGATCGGCGAGCGCGTGCGCGAGGAGCTGGACTATCGCCGCGAAGCGAAGCACGCCGCGCTCTATGCCGCCATGCTCGACGGCGAGAGGCGGGTGCGGGTCCCGCGCGTGCGCACCGACCTGTCCACCGGCCGGCTCCTGACGCTGCAATGGCTGGAGGGCGAGCGGATCCTGACCTTCGTGGACGAGCCGCTGGAGATCCGCAACCGTCTCGCGCAGGCCATGTTCGCGGCCTGGTGGGTGCCGTTCAGCCGGTTCGGCGTGATCCACGGCGATCCCCATCTCGGGAACTACACGGTGTTCCGGGACGAGAACCGTCCCGCCGGGATCAATCTCCTCGACTATGGCTGCATCCGCATCTTCCCGCCGCGCTTCGTGGCGGGGGTGGTGGAGCTTTATCGCGGCCTCATGGCGGGCGACGAGGCGCGCATCGTCGGCGCCTACGAGACCTGGGGCTTCAAGGGCCTGAAGCGGGAGGTCATCGACGTGCTCAACATCTGGGCCGGCTTCATCTACGGCCCGCTGATGGACGACCGGGTGCGCACCATCGCCGATGGGGTGGCGCCGGGACAGTACGGGCGCCGCGAGGCGTTCCAGGTCCATACCGCGCTCAAGGCGCTGGGTCCGGTGACGGTGCCGCGCGAGTTCGTGTTCATGGACCGCGCCGCCATCGGCCTCGGCGCGGTGTTCCTGCACCTCAAGGCGGAGCTGAACTTCCATCGCCTGTTCGAGGAGGCCATCGGCGATTTCGACCCGGCCGCCCTCGCCGATCGGCAGCAGGCGGCGCTGGCCGAGGCAGGGCTGCGGTAGGCGCCGGAACGAAAGCCGGGCCTGCCGCGTTCTCCGCCCCGGAGAGGGCGGACCCATCAGGGGCCGGGGAGGGGCAATATGGCACCGCGTGCGCAATGGAAGGGCGTCCTCAGGATCGGCGCTTTCACCTGCCCGGTGGCGCTGTTCACCGCCGTCTCCACCTCCGAGCGCATCGCCTTCCACACGCTCAACCGCGCCACCGGCCACCGCGTGAAGCGGGAGTTCGTGGATTCCGTCACCGGCAAGCCGGTCCCGGCGGAAGACCAGGTGAAGGGCTACGAGACCGCCGACGGCCGCACCGTGACGCTGGAGCCCGAGGAGGTAGCCGCCGCCGTTCCCGAGAGCGACAAGACGCTGGACGTCACCGGCTTCCTGCCCTGCGACCGCGTGGACGAGATCTATCTCGACCGCTCCTATTATCTCGCCCCAGCCGATGCGGGCGCCGAGACCGCGTTCGTGGCGCTCAGGGAGGGACTGCGCAAGGCCAAGGCGGCGGCGCTCGCCCATGCGGTGCTGTTCCGCCGCTTCCGCGTGATCCTGGTGCGGCCGCAGGACGAGGGGCTGGTCGCCACCCTTCTGAACTTCGACTACGAGGTGCGCTCCGCCCGCGAGGCCTTCGCCGACGTGCCCCAGGTGAAGGCCAAGGGGGAGATGCTCGACCTCGCCCGGCACATCATCGACACCAAGCGCGGCAGCTTCGATCCGGCAGCGTTCGAGGACCGCTACGAGGCCGCTTTGGCCGAGCTGGTGAAGGCCAAGCAGGCCGGCAAGCCCCTGAAGCCCGCCCGCAAGCGCCGGCGGCAGGTCGACGACTCACTGGATGCCCTGCGCCGCAG
>NZ_JBNFNU010000175.1:0-8358 GCF_057364445.1 Xanthobacter sp. BG11Y11_SDJG | reverse complement strand
CTCGCCGCGCGCGCCGGCTCCGCGCCGCCCGACACCGCGGTGCTGCACGCGGCGAGACCCGGAAAGGCCGGAACGGCCGGCATTAAGCCGGCCAAGCTCAAGGCGGTCAAGGCCAAGCCGGCCAAGGTCAAGGCAGTCAAGGTCAAGCCGACCAAGGCCAAGCCGGCGAAGCCTGCCAAGCCCGAGAAGGCGGCCGCTGCGCCGGCGGTTCCGCCGGGCAAAGTGGCAAGCAAGGCTGGGGGCAAGGCCGGGGCTAAGGCCGGCCAGGCCGGGGGCAAAGGCGGTGCCGACAAAGCCGCCGCGCCCGCGCGGCCGGCGTCGGCCAAGGAACGGAAGAAGACTCCGGCGGGTTCGGGCGAACGCGCGCCGGGCAAGGCGCCGCATCTGCTTCATTGAGCGAAACCGTGCCGGCGCTCCGGCCGGGTCCCGCTGCGGTCCGCGCGTCCGCGTCGGAACGGGCGCGTGGCTCTCAAGCCGCGGGCGGCTCCACCGCGCGGCGGTAGAGATGCCAGGTGGTGTGGCCGAGCACCGGCAGCACCACAAAAAGTCCCAGGAACAGCGGCACCACGCCCACCACCAGCATGCCCACGACGATGATGCCGTAGACGATCATGGGGCCGGGGCTCGCCAGAACGGCCTGGACGCTCGTGATCATGGCCGTGACCACGTCCACGTCCCGGTCCATGAGCAGCGGAAACGAGATCACGGTGATGGAGAACAGGCCGAGCGCCAGCGCCGCGCCGATCACGTGGCCGACGGCGAGGAAGCTCAGCCCGTCGGCGGTCGTGAACAGCACCTGCGTGAATTCCTGCAGCGAGGCGAACGAGGCGAAGCCGAGGAACAGAGCGAGCAGCAGCCGCACCTGATACATCCAGATGATGAAGGCGAAGATGGTCACGAATGCCATCCAGCCGAGCTCCCGGCGCCTCTGGGCAAAGGCGGTGCGCAGGACGCCCGCAAAGGTGGGCGTGCGGCCGGCCTCGATCTCGCGGCTCACCTCATAGAGGCCGGCGGCGACGAACGGGCCGATCAGCACCGAGCCGGCGGCCAGAGGATAAGCGAGGTAGGCCACATCGAGCGCGAACACGGTGGCGAAGATGAGCAGGCCGCCCAGCGCATAGATGCCGCCGAAGAACAGGCCGATCGCCGTGGCCTTGCGGAAATCCGAGACGCCGGCTTCCAGCGCCCACGTCAAATCGGCGAACGTCACCGGCCTTACTTTTGGGAAAGCCGCGACGGCCGTCCCGCTCTGCTTCACCACATCCGCCATGTGCGGCCTCCCGCGTGCGCCCTCCCCAGGGCTCTTCGCATGCGGCACGCTGGCCGATGCGCAGCTTTATGGGGAGAGAGTGGGAGGGGCGGCGGCGGTTGTAAAGCCCGTAGACTTCCCGAGGCGCCTCATCCGGTCAAAGCATCGATGCGGGCCGTGGCCATGCGCATGCGCGCCGCCAGCAGCACGGCGAGATTGCGGATGATGCGCCGGCCCGCCGCCGGATGACCCTTGGAAAAGTCCTCGAACGCGTCGGCGCCGACTTCGAGGCAGACGATCTCGGTCTCGCTCCAGATGTCGGCGTTGCGCGGCTGGTCGATCAGCGCCAGCTCGCCGAAGGCCATTCCGGGGATCATGGTGGCGATGCGCACCCCAGTCATGGACCGGGCGCTCGCCATGCCGCGGAGCAGGAAATAGACCTTGGGGGTCGGCTCCACGGCCGAGACGATGCGCACCCCGGCCTCGAACGCCACGCGCGTGCCGAGCCGCGCGAAGGCGGTGACCTCCTCATGCGACAGGCCGTCGAGCAGCGCCTGGCCGGAGAGGTCCGCCTCCTCGGCGCCGCGCGCGAAGCCGCCGTGGCGGTAGACCACCTGGTCCTCGGCCCATTCGACCGCGGCGTCGTAGGTCGGGAAGGCGCGCACTTTCACGCCCTCCTGCGCCAGCTGGCGCACCCGCGGCCCAATTTGGGACAGGCCGTCGACGCCCGCCAGGACCACGGTGGTGGCGGGCGGGATCTGGCTCTCGATCATCTGCGTGAACAGGCGCATGCCCGCATCCGTGATGGTGGCGACGCGGTGCAGGTTCAGGATCAGGAAGTCGGGCAGGCGGGCGGGGTCGGCGAGGCGGCGGGTGACGTAGTCCATGGTGGCGAAGGAGAGCTTGCCGGCCAGCTCCACCACCCGGATCGCGCCCGACCGGTCGTCGAGGATGCGCTGCTCGCCGGCGCGCCGGCCGGGCTTGGCGGGCACGGTGCGGAAGTCGTAGTCCGCCACCAGGCAGGCGCGCACGTCGTCCTGGCGCGAGAGCATGTGCAGGTCGAACGCCTCCGACATGGCCTCGCAGGTCTTGATGCCGCGCACGCTGTTGCCGTGCTGGTCGAGGCGCGGCGAGAAGGTGCCGAGCCCGAGCTGGGACGGCAAGGCGGCGAGGATGCCGCCGCCGACCCCGCTCTTGGCCGGCACGCCGACGCGGTAGATCCACTCGCCGGCGAAGTCGTACATGCCGGACGAACTCATGACCGCCAGCGTGCGTGCCACCGCATAGCTGGAGAACACGCGCGTGCCGGTGAGCGGGTTGACGCCCTGGTTGGCGAGGCTGGCGCCCATCACCGCCAGGTCGCGCGCCGTCACCAGCACCGAGCACTGGCGGAAATAGATGTCGAGCAGGCGGTCCACGTCGCCGGCGACGCCGCCATAGGTGCGCAGCAGGTAGGCGATGGCGCGGTTGCGGTCGCCGGTGGTGCGCTCGGACTGGAACACCGCCTCGTCCACCACCAGTTCCCGCCCGGCGAGGCGGCTCAGCGTCGCCCGGATCAGCTCGAAGGTGCCGTCGCCCTCGGCGGTCGCGATCAGGCCGCAGCAGGCGATGGCGCCGGTGTTCACCATGGCGTTGAAGGGCCGGTTGTCGGGCCTGAGGCGAATGGAGTTGAACGCCTCCCCGCTCGGCTCGACGCCGATGGAGGCCTCCACCCGGTCCGGCCCCAAAAGGTCGAGCGCCAGCGCGAACACGCCGGCCTTCGAGATCGACTGGATGGTGAAGGGAATCTCCGTGTCGCCCGCCTCGTAGACGTGGCCGTCTATGGTGGCCACCGCGATGCCGAAATGGTCCGGGTCCGCCTTGCCCAGCTCGGGAATGTACTGCGCCACCTCGCCGGACTGGTCGGCGGCGAAGTCGCGCTGGCAGCGGCGCAGATAGGCGAGAAGCGGGGTCTCGCGGGCGGGCGGGGCGGAAGGGGCGGCGGCATCCGGCTTCGGCAAGGACGGGCTCCGGCGATCGGGGGCACGAAGGCCGAGCCTATCTTGATTTGCCGCGCGGTGGATACGGTGCGCGGCCGTCAGGCGATCAGCAGTTCCCGCTCCGGCGCCCGCAGGATGCGTGGCGCATGGCGCAGGAAGGCGTCGGCGAGCGGGGAGGCGGGGTCGCGGTCGGAGGTCACGAGGCCCACCGGCTGGGTGCGCACCGGGTCCACCAGCGCAAGCACCTGGAGGCGGTCCTGCGCGCTCAGCGCCTGGACATGGCTTGACGGCAGGATGCCGCCCCAGGGGCCGGAGCGGATTACGGTCCACACGCCCTCGAAGGAATTCACCTCGATGCGCGGCTCGCAGGCGATGCCGGCCTCGGCGAAGATCTGGTCGACGATGCGCCGGTGCTGCATGTCGCGCGTCAGCAGGCACAGCGGGCGCCGCGCCGCCTCGGACCAGGTGAGGTGGTCGCGGACCTCGAACCATGCGGTGCAGGTGACGAAGACGTAGCTCTCCTCATAGAGCGGGCGGGTGCGCACCGCGCCAGCGGCTCGGCGTGCAGGTAGGTGATGCCGGCCTCGATCTCCATCTCGTCGAGCGAGCGCTGGATGGCGGCCGAGGGCATGGACTGCACCTGCACCCGCACCTTCGGGTGGCGCTCGCAGAAGGCGTTCACCAGCGTCGGCAGCGAGGGCAGGGCGCCGGGAATGGCGCCGATCCGCAGCACCCCGGACAGGCCCCCGCCGGGATCGGCCAGTTCCTGGCGCAGACCGTCGAAGTCCGCCACCATCCGCTGCGCCCAGACCAGCGCCCGCTCGCCGTCCAGCGTCAGGCCCTGATAGCGGTGGCTGCGGACCACCAGCGCCCGGCCCAGTTCCTCCTCCAGCTTGCGGATGCCGGTGGACAGCGCGGGCTGCGACACGTGGCAGGTGCGTGCGGCCCGGCCGAAATGCCGCTCGCGGGCGACGGCGACGAGATATTCGAGCTGGCGGATCAACATGGCGACCTCCTGAAGGGAGATACGTTATTTTAGATCGGGAATAACGACAAGCGGCATCCCGCTTTGCTAGAGTGCTTCAAAAGCGGGGCGACGGTCCGCCCGCTATAGGCGAGCACCGTTTATGGCATCCCTGAGCGTGCGCATCGATCTTGGCCCCGAACTCAGGATCGGCCCCGGCAAGATCGAGCTTTTGGAGAAGATCGCGGCGTTCGGTTCCATCTCGGCCGCCGGGCGGGCCATGGACATGTCCTACCGCCGCGCGTGGGAACTGGTGGAGGAGCTGAACGGCACCTTCGAGAGCCCGGTGGTGTCCGCCCAGACCGGCGGCAAGCGCGGCGGCGGAGCGGTGCTGACGCCGTTCGGCCTCTCCCTCGTGGCCCGCTACCGCGCCATCGAGAGCGCGGCGACCCAGGCGGCGGCGGTCCATCTCGATGCCCTGCAAAGCGAGCTGGCGCTCAGGCCGCCTCCAGGGTGATGAGCAGGCCCACATGGTCGGATATGCGCCGGCCCGTCGGCGCCAGGTTGGGGAGGGGGACCACGCTGCGGCAGCGCAGGCCGGAGCCGAGCGCCAGATGGTCGATGGCCGACCTCGAAAGCCCCGCGATCTCGCCCGCCGTCGCCACCTCGAAGCGTGACGCCAGCACCCCGGTCAGCCGCTCGAACACGGCATGCGGCGCGGATCGCCGCGGGATCGCCTGGTTGAAGTCGCCGAGCAGCAAGGTCCGGGCGGTCTCGGGCGTTCCGGCGAGGATGGCGTCGAGCCCGTCCAGGTAGCGCATGTGCTCCTGCCAGGGCTTGCTGTCTTTGCGCCCGGTCGTCACCTGCGCCATGTTCCAGGGGATGCAGACGCCGATCACGTCCAGCGGCCCGAGCGGCGTCTGCGTCCGCCCGCGCACGAAGCGGCCGGTCGGAAGCGCGCCGTGGCCGATGCTGTCCACCCCGGTCCAGGGCGACCGGCTCCACAGCATCGCCTTGCGCCGTCCCGGCACGGGCCGCCCGCCGTAGTCGGCCTCGGCGGCGATCAGGTGCGGCTCCGGCAGCATGTCGAGATTGGCCTCGGTCAGGCAGACGAGGTCCGCGTCGCTCTCGGCCATGATGGCGCGGGCGGCGGTGCCGCCGGGCGTTCCGGCCCGCTGCCATTCAAGGTTCCACAAGAGGACTTTCAGCGTGGCCATGAGGTGTCGCCCCGATCGTTGAGGCTCTCTGCTTAACCCAGGCGCTGGCGATGCGACAGCTTGGCCCCGCCGCAGGGGAAATCTGGACGCGGGCGGCAAAATCGCTAAGTTCCCGCGGCCCGGGGGTCGCCACCCGCGGGCGCGCCAGACCGTGCCGATCGAGCCGTGCCGATCGAAACCGTGCGACGCCGAATGTGGCGTGCCGCACGCTCGCCTCCGGTCCGCGCCGCCACCGCCGAAGGACGCCGAGCCCGTGAACCACAGCCAAACCCAGATGCCGCAGCTCTCGCTGGCCAAGGACAAGATCAAGGTCCTGCTGCTGGAGGGCGTGAACGACAGCGCCGTCGAGCTGATGCGCGCCGCGGGCTACACCAACCTGACGCGCCTCCCCAAGGCGCTCGACGGCGATGCGCTGCGCGAGGCCATCAAGGGCGTCCACATCCTCGGCATCCGCTCGCGCACCCACATCACGGCGCCGGTACTGGAGGCGGCGGACCGCCTCATCGCCATCGGCTGCTTCAGCGTCGGCACCAACCAGGTGGACATCGACGCCACCCGTGCCCACGGCATCCCGGTGTTCAACGCGCCCTTCTCCAACACCCGCAGCGTGGCGGAACTGGTGATCGGCGAGATCGTCATGCTGCTGCGCCGCATCCCCGAGCGCTCCCGCGCGGCGCACGAGGGCAAGTGGGACAAGTCCGCCACCAACAGCCTGGAGGTGCGCGGCAAGACGCTCGGCATCGTCGGCTACGGCAATATCGGCTCGCAGCTCTCCAACCTCGCCGAGGCCATTGGGATGCGGGTGATCTTCTTCGATCTCACCGACAAGCTGCGCCACGGCAATACCGAGCCGGTGGGCAGCCTCAACGACCTGCTCGCCCAGTCCGACGTGGTGAGCCTGCACGTTCCCGAGACCCCGGCCACCCACCGCATGATCGGCCGCGCCGAGATCGCGGCCATGAAGAAGGGCGCCTATTTCATCAACAACAGCCGCGGGACGGTGGTGGACCTCGACGCCCTCGCCGAGGCGCTGCGCGAGGGCCGGCTGCGCGGCGCGGCGGTGGACGTGTTCCCGGTGGAGCCGAGCGCCAACGGCGAGCGCTTCGTCACCCCGCTCCAGGGCCTCGACAACGTCATCCTCACCCCGCACATCGGCGGCTCCACCGAGGAGGCGCAGGAGCGCATCGGCGCCGAGGTGGCACGCAAGCTGGTGGACTATTCCGACAGCGGCACCACGGTCGGCGCGGTGAACTTCCCGCAGGTGCAGCTGCCGGCGCGCCCGCTGGGCACGCGCTTCATCCAGGTGCAGCGCAACCTGCCGGGCATGCTCGGGCGCCTGAACGAGGTGCTGGCCCGCCACCAGGTCAACATCGCCGCGCAATATTACGAGACCGCCGCCGACATCGGCTATGTGGTGCTCGATGCGGACGCCTCGGCCGCCGACAGCCAGCGCGTGCTGGAGGACATCCGCGCCCTGGAAGGCACCATCCGCGCGCGCCTGCTCTACGAATACAAGATCTGAGCGCCGAAAAATCAGACGCGGGCGGACGCCGTGCGTCCGCACCGACGCTCGCATAGGGAGACGAGAAGGATGCCGAGCCCTCAGGCCGAGAGCTATGCCGACATCCGCGCCGCCGTGCGCCGGCTGTGCGCCGACTTCCCTGGACCCTACTGGCGCGCGCTCGACCGGGAGATGGCCTATCCCTCCGCTTTCGTCGAGGCGCTCACCCGATCGGGCTTCCTCGCCGCTTTGATCCCGGAAGAGTATGGCGGCGCCGGGCTGCCGCTCTCCGCCGCCGCGGCGATCCTGGAGGAGATCCAGCGGTCCGGCTGCAACGGCGGGGCCTGCCACGCGCAGATGTACACCATGGGCACGGTGCTGCGGCACGGCAGCGCGGCGCAGAAGGAGCGCTGGCTGCCGGAGATCGCCGCCGGGACGATCCGCCTCCAGGCGTTCGGCGTCACCGAGCCCACTTCCGGCACCGACACCACCGCGCTCAAGACCACCGCCCGGCGCGAGAGCGACCATTATGTGGTGAACGGCCAGAAGATCTGGACCAGCCGGGCCGAGCATTCCGATCTGATGCTGCTCCTCGCCCGCACCACGCCGCGCGACCAGGTGGCGAAGAAGACGGACGGCCTCTCCGTGTTCCTGCTCGACATGCGCGCGGCGCGGCAGGAGGGCCTCTCCATCCGCCCCATCCGCACCATGATGAACCACGCCACCACCGAGGTGTTCTTCGACAATGTGAAGGTGCCGGCGGAGAACCTCGTGGGCGAGGAGGGCAAGGGCTTCCGCTACATCCTCTCGGGCATGAATGCCGAGCGCATCCTGATCGCCGCCGAGTGCATCGGCGATGCCAAGTGGTTCCTCGAGAAGGCCGCCGCCTATGCCCGCGAGCGGGTGCTGTTCGGCCGGCCCATCGGCCAGAACCAGGGCGTTCAGTTCCCCCTGGCGAAGGCCTATGCGGAGATGCGCGCGGCAGAGCTGATGGTTCAGGAGGCGGCGCGCCTCTACGAGGCCGGGCAGGACTGCGGCGCCGAGGCGAACATGGCCAAGATGCTGGCGGCGGATGCCTCGTGGGCGGCGGCCAATGCCTGCGTCCAGACCCATGGCGGCTTCGGCTTCGCCGAGGAGTACGACGTCGAGCGCAAGTTCCGCGAGACCCGGCTCTACCAGGTGGCGCCTATCTCCACCAACATGATCCTGTCCTACCTCGCCGAGCACGTGCTCGGCCTGCCCCGGTCCTATTGAGGAGGCGCCGCCATGGCGGAACTCGACATCGCCCATCTGCGCACCTGGATCGGCCGGGAGGAGCGCGTCAGTGACCGCGTCACCGCACGCGGCGTGCGCGAGATGCGCGCGACGCTGGACATGGCGCCGGGCGAGCCCATGCCGGGCGACGAGGCGCCGCTCGCGGCGCAATGGTGCCTCGCGCCGCCCGCGGT
>NZ_JBNFNU010000174.1:0-8455 GCF_057364445.1 Xanthobacter sp. BG11Y11_SDJG | reverse complement strand
TCGGCCGCGAGGGCCGAGCGGCCGCCGCGCACGGCGACCACCCAGGCGCGATGGCGGCGATCAGGGCCGCCCCGGCGATGACGTGGAAGAGCGCGGCCACGGGCCGGGCCTCAGCGCAGCACGTCCGTGTACAGCTCGGCGGGATCGGGCTCCGGCTCGTGGCTCGCGAAGTCCGCCGCCGCATTGACGATGTCGCGGATCTCGGCGTCGATGGCCTTGAGCTGGTCCTCGCCCACCTTGTGCGCCTCCAGGAGCCGCACCCGCACCTGCTCGATGGGGTCGTGCTCGGTGCGCATCTTCTGCACCTCCTCCTTCGACCGGTACTTCGCCGGGTCCGACATGGAGTGGCCGCGATAGCGGTAGGTCTGCATCTCCAGGATATAGGGGCCGTTGCCCTCGCGGGCGAAGGCAAGCGCACGCTCGCCGGCGGCCTTCACCGCCCGCACGTCCATGCCGTCCACCTGCTCGCCGGGGATGTTGAACGAGGCGCCGCGCTTGGAGAAGTCGGTCTGCGCCGAGGCGCGCGTGACCGCGGTGCCCATGGCGTACTTGTTGTTCTCGATCACGTACACGACCGGCAGCTTCCACAGCTCGGCCATGTTGAAGCTCTCGTAGACTTGGCCCTGATTGGCCGCGCCGTCGCCGAAATAGGTGACGGAGACCGAGCCGTTCTCGCGATAGCGGTTGGCGAAGCCGAGGCCGGTGCCGAGCGACACCTGGGCGCCGACGATGCCGTGGCCGCCGAAGAACTGCTTCTCGATGCTGAACATGTGCATCGAGCCGCCCTTGCCCTTCGACAGGCCGCCGCGGCGGCCCGTCAGCTCGGCCATGACGCCCTTGGCGTCCATGCCGGTGGAGAGCATGTGGCCGTGGTCGCGATAGCCGGTGATGACCTGGTCGCCGGGTTTCATGGCCAGCTGCATGCCCACCACCACGGCCTCCTGGCCGATATAGAGGTGGCAGAAGCCGCCGATGAGGCCCATGCCGTACATCTGGCCGGCCTTCTCCTCGAAGCGGCGGATGAGCAGCATCTCGCGATAGGCCGCGAGGTCCTCGTCGGGGGTGAAGGCGGGAATCGCGGGCTCGGCAGCGGCGGCGCGGGCGGATGGTTTCTTGGTAGCCATCGGCGTCCTCGGATACGCGGAAAGGTGGACTTTCCTACTCCAGCTCGCCGCGCCCTCAAAGCGCCAAATTTGCGATGCTGCGCCGCAATACGTTGCCAGTCCTTGATTTTGCTTAATTGAACTGCAAAACAGTTCACGTGACATGTGAACTCGATATGAGTTCATTTATTGCGAAGCAGCACGACGTCCTTGGGGTGGATGAAGTCCAGCTGCCGGCGCCCCTGCTCGTCGAGCAGGTCCGGATCGAGCTGGGTCACCGCCAGGAGCGACACCTTGTGCTCGAGCGCCGCCCGCTGCGCCTTCAGCTGGTCCAGCTCGCTCTGAAGCTCCTGCAGCTCGTGCTCGTAATTGCGCTTGGCGAGCAGGCCGTGGTCGCCGGTATAAGCGTGATAGGCGAAGTAGCCGATCAGCGCGGCGGCGCCCACGTGGAGCGCGAGCGTGGCGAGGATGGTCTGGAGGCGGGAGCGACTCTGCATGGCGCCACTTTCGCCGATGCCGGTTTCCGTCCTGTTAAGGCGCCGGCCGGCGGGGCGTGGCGCGCGCGTCACTCCTCCGCGCCGAGCCCGCGCCGCGCGCGCTCCAGCTCCCGCGCGTAGCGCTTGAGCACATAGGCCTCCCCCAGAAGGCCCACCAACTGCCGTCCGGCTTTGTCCTCGACCACGGCGAGGTCCTCCGCATGGGCGGCGTCGAAGGCGGTGGCCGCCTCCTTCACGTTCATAACCGGCAGCAGCATCGTGTCCGCCTGCCGGGCGATCGCCGTCACCGGATCGCTGTCCGCGCAAGCGGGTGCGTGGGCGTCCGCCATCTGCACCAGGCCGCCATAGCGCCCTTCGCCGTCCACCAGCACCACCAGCCGGTGCGCACCGAGCGGCACCGCGGCCCTGAGCGCACCGATGGTCCCGGTCACGGGAAAGGTCGCGAAATCGGTGCGCATCATCCGCCCCACGGTCAGCTCGCGCATCCAGCCGATGTCCTGCGGGCTGCGGATCGCCTCGCCGCGCAGATGGAAGCGCCAGGTGGAGAAGGAGAAGCCGAAGGTCTCCCGCACCGTCAGCGAGGTCATGATCGCCCCCGCCAGCACATAGCCGGTGAGCGCGAGGTCGCCGGTCATCTCCAGCACCAGGAAGGTCATGGTCATGGGCCCGCCGATGATGCCCACCGCCAGCGCCCCCATGCCCGCCACCGCCAGCACCGCCGGATCCAGCCCGAGCGTCGGCCAGGCGAGCGCCAGCGCGCCGCCATAGAGCTTGCCCATGAGCGCGCCGAGGAACAGCGAGGCGAAGAACAGGCCGCCGCGGAAGCCGGAGCCGATGGAGAGCGCCGAGGCGAGGATCTTGAAGCCGAAGATCACCGCCACCGACAGCGTCACCGCGCTCTCCACCTGCTTGTGCAGGGCGCCGTGGCCGTCGGAGAGCACCTGCGGGCTGTAGAGCGCGAGCGCGCCCACCATCAGCCCGGCCACCATGGGCCGCAGCGGCGCGGGAATGCGGCTCTTGGCGAACCCGGCCTCGACCGCGGTGACGAGCCGCATGACCAGGATCGCGATCGCCGCCGCCACCAGCCCCAGGCCGAGCACCGGCACGATGTCGATGGGCGAAAGCGTCACCTCAAGCGGCATGTGGAGGCGTTCCACATGGGCGCCCAGCAGCCGCGCCGTCATCACCGCGGCGAGGGTGGCGGCGAGCACCGGGGCAGCGGCCGGAATGGAATAGGTGCCGATGATGATCTCGAAGCCGTAGAAGGCGCCCATCAGCGGCGCGTCGAAGGCCGCGCCGAGGCCCGCCGCCGCGCCAGCGCCCACCAGGATCCGCAGATCGTTGCGCCTCAGGTCGAACCACTGGCCGAGACGCGAGGCGATGCCGGAGCCGATCTGCGAGTAGCCCGCTTCCAGCCCCAGCGACGCGCCGAAGCCGTTGGACACCATGGTCTGCGCCGAGACGATGATGCTGTCGACCAGCGACATGCGCCCGCCGTGCAGCGCATTGGCCTCGATGGGGTCGACGAAGGGCCGGTTGCGCCAACGCTTCAGGGCCAGCGCGATCAGTCCCATGAGCGCCCCGCCCGCCGCCGGCACCAGCACCAGCCAGGGCGAAAGCAAGGCCGGCGATGCGCTCAGCCGCGCGCCCGGCTCAAGCCCGTACAGCACCTCGTGCGCCCATTGCGTGACGGTGCTCATGAAGGCGGCGGCCAGGCCCGCGAGCACGCCCATCACCGCCGCGATCAGCACCAGGACGATCTCGCGCCGGCGCGCGCTCGACTGGGCGAAGGCCGCGAGCCGCCGCAAGGCGGAGCCGGGCCTCCCGCTTCGCGACGGATCGGCCGGCGCCTCGCCCATGGCTCAGCCGAAGGTGTTGGTGCGCGGAAACCCCTTCGGCGGCAGGCGCCCGGCCGAGGCGCGCTCGCCCTGCCATTCCGCCAGCTCCGGCAGCTTCACGGTCCAGGTGCGCCCGGAGGTGTCCTGCCAGGTGAGCCCGTCGTCGAGCGTGAACACCTTGAGATCGGAGAGCCCGCCCTCGCGGTATTTCTGCAGCCGCACGCCGCGCCCGCGGGTCATCTCCGGCACCTGGGAGAGCTGGAACAGCAGCAGCTTGCGGTTGTCGCCGATCACCGCCACCGTGTCCCCCTCCACCGGCACGGCATTGAGCGCCGCGTCCGGCGCGTCCACCACCAGCACCTGCTTGCCCTTGCGGGTGTTGGCGACGCAGTCGTCCTCCGGCACCACGAAGCCGCGCCCTTCCTTGGAGGCGAGCAGCAGCCGACGGCCCGGCTGGTAGGCGAAGACCGAGACGATCTCGGCCTCCTGCTCCAGGTCGATCATGAGGCGCACCGGCTCGCCGTGGCCGCGCCCGCCCGGCAGCTTCGCCGCCTCCAGCGTGAAGAAGCGCCCGTTGGTGGCGAGCACCATGACCTTGGACGTGGTCTCGGCGAAGAAGGCGTGGCCGAGCGCGTCGTCGCCCTTGAACTGCAGGTTCGACAGGTCCTGCACATGGCCCTTCAGCGCGCGGAGCCAGCCCTTCTGCGACACCACGATGGTCACCGGCTCGCGCTCCACCAGCGCCTCGGTGAAGGCGTCCTCGTGCACGGTGGGGGCGGCGGCGAAGGTGGTGCGGCGCCGGCCGAGGGCGGTCTCGGGGCCGTAGGTCTTGCGGGTGTCGCGGATTTCCTTGGCGATGGCGCGCCACTGGGCGCCTTCCGAGCCCACCAGCTTGTTGAGCTGGTCCTGCTCCGCGCTGAGCGCGTCGTGCTCCTTGCGGATCTCCATCTCCTCCAAGCGCCGCAACGACCTGAGGCGCATGTTGAGGATGGCTTCCGCCTGCACGTCGGTGAGCGAGAAGGTGGCGATGAGCGAGGCCTTCGGCTCGTCCTCCTCGCGGATAATGCGGATCACCTCGTCGAGGTTGAGATAGGCGACGAGATAGCCGCCCAGCACCTCCAGGCGGTGGGCGATCTGGTCCAGCCGATAGCGCGAGCGGCGCAGCAGCACGTCGCGGCGGTGGTCGAGCCATTCGCGCAGCGCCTCGGCGAGCGAGAGCACCTTCGGGATCTGGCCCTTCACCAGCACGTTCATGTTGAGCGGCACGCGGGCCTCAAGCTCGGTGAGCTTGAACAGGCTCTCCATGAGCACTTCGGCATCCACCGTGCGGGCGCGCGGCTCCAGCACCAGGCGGATGTCCTCGGCGCTCTCGTCGCGCACGTCGGCGAGCAGCGGCAGCTTCTTGTCGGTGAGCAGCTCGGCGATCTTCTCCACCAGGCGCGACTTGGCGACGCCGTAGGGGATTTCCGTCACCACCACCTGGTAGGTGCCGCGGCCGGTCTCCTCCTTCTCCCAGCGCGCCCGCACGCGGAACGAGCCGCGCCCGGTGGCGTAGGCTTCCGCGATGCCCACCGGATCGTCCACCAGGATGCCGCCGGTGGGAAAGTCCGGGCCGGGCACGAACTTCAGGAGGTCGAACGCCATGGCGTCCGGGTGGTCGACGAGATAGAGCGCGGCGTCCAGCAGCTCGGCGGCGTTGTGGGGCGGGATCGAGGTGGCCATGCCCACCGCGATGCCCTGGGAGCCGTTGGCGAGCAGGTTCGGGAACGCCGCCGGCAGCACCGCCGGCTCCTCCTCGGAGCCGTCATAGGTGGGGCGGAAGTCCACCGCGTCCTCGTCGATGCCGTCCAGCAGCAGGCGGGCGGTCTCGGTGAGGCGCGCCTCGGTGTAGCGCATGGCGGCGGCGTTATCGCCGTCCACGTTGCCGAAATTGCCCTGCCCGTCCACCAGCGGATAGCGCTGGGCGAAATCCTGGGCGAGGCGTACCAGCGCGTCATAGACCGACTGGTCGCCGTGCGGGTGAAACTTGCCGATCACGTCGCCGACCACGCGGGCGGACTTCTTGAACCCCTGCCCCGGATCGAGCCTGAGCTGGCGCATGGCGTGGAGGATGCGCCGGTGCACCGGCTTCAGGCCGTCGCGGGCGTCGGGCAGCGCCCGGTGCATGATGGTCGAGAGCGCATAAGCGAGATAGCGCTCTTCCAGCGCCGCCTTCAGCGCCACCTGTTCGATATGCCCGTCGCCGGGCGGGAGTGTGCGGGTTGCCATGGGTCCGCAGTTACCCCGCGCCAGGGGGCGCGGCAAGCCGCTTTTCCGAGCGCCGCCGGATGCCCGCCATGGTTTCTGGATACCTCGCCGGATTGCGGCGGAAACTTTCGCGAATTCAGGGCGTTAAGGGAGCGCCGGACGCCGTTCCGACAAACTGCCGCCGCAGCCCTCGCGTAGCGTCAGCATGCGGGATATGGCGGGCGGCCCGGGTGACCGGCACGCCCGAATGGAGGATGCAGGATGAAGAAACTGGCATTGGCGGCAGGCGGGGCTCTGGTGCTTGGTTTCCTGGCCGCGGCATCGCCCGCGGCCGCGGGGTCGTTGGGTTCGTCCGGTGCCACCATGCTCGGTCCGGTTCAGGCCCAGGCCGGCGCCGAGGAGGTGCGGTGGCGCCGCGTCTGCCGGCAGGTCCGCGTGTGGCGTTACGGCCGCTGGCGGTGGGTGACCCGGTGCCGCAGCGTCTGGATCGGGCCGGCGCTGCGGTCCGGGCTGGGGCCGGCCCTGCTGGTGATCAGTCCGATGGCGGCGCGGCGCCCCGGCGCCATGCCGCGATGAACGACGCGCGGGCGGGCGAAAAGGCCAGCCCGCGCGGCTCCAGAACCCGCGTGGCGATGAAATGGCCGGTGATTCGCAGGCCGTCCTCCACCTCGTCCGTCCCCGGCGGGCTCGCGCCCCCGAGGAAGAATCCCGGCAGCGGAAACAGGCGGTCATGAAAGGGCGAGCCCGCATCGCGGCTCACCGCCCGGCCGCTCTTCGGCGAGACATAGACGAGGTCGTTGCGCCCGCCGGTGGCGGCGCAGGTCTCCAGTTCCAGCCCGAAGCCCATTTCGGCGAGCACCGCCAACTCGAAGCGCGCCACCAGCATGCCAGCGCTGTCCGTGTCCTCGATCGCGTCGAGGATGGCGCCGGTGGTGTCGTAGAGCCCTTCGTGGGGATCGCGCTCGGGCAGCAGATGCAGCAGCTGCGCCATGTGGGAGAGGCCGAAGGCGGCATGGGCCTGCGCCATCAGCCGGTCGGCCCGCAGGATGCTCGCTTCCAGGAGATAGTTGCCGAGATGCTCCTCGAGCCGCGCGCGCCAGGTGGCGAGCACCGTGTTGCCGGGCTGGAGCACGCTCGACTGCTGGCGCGAGGTGCCGCCGCGCACGATGCCCAGATGGCGGCCGCGCCGGCGCGTCAGAAGCTCGACGATGGCGCCCCCCCCTCCCCGTGGCGCCTGACACCGAGAACGATGCCCTCGTCGCTCCATTCCACCGCCGTCTACCCCTTCGGGAATTCCAGGCCCATCTCGCGGTAGCGCTCGGGGTCGTCGGCCCAGTTCTCGCGCACCTTGACGAACAGGAAGAGGTGCACATTCTGCTCGATGATCTCGGAGATTTCGGCGCGGGATTCCGAAGAAATCGCCTTGATGGTGGCGCCGCCCTTGCCGAGCACGATCTTGCGCTGGCTCTCGCGCTCGACGAAAATCGTCTGCTCGATGCGCACCGAGCCGTCGCGCAATTCCTTCCAGCTCTCGGTCTCCACCGTGGAGCGGTAGGGCAGTTCGTCGTGCAGGCGCAGGAACATCTTCTCGCGCGTGATCTCGGCGGCGAGCATGCGCATCGGGGCGTCGGAGATCTGGTCTTCCGGATAGAGCCAGGGGCCGAGCGGCACCGCCTGGGCGAACCAGGCCTTGACGTCCTCGATGCCGTCGCCGGTGAGCGCCGAGATCATGAAGACGCGCTCGAACGCCACCTGCTCGGTGAGCCGGGACGCCAGCTCCAGCAGGGTGTCGCGGCGGATGAGGTCGATCTTGTTGAGGATCAGCGCGCGCGGGCGGCGGATGTCGGCGAGCGGCTTGAGAAGGCCCTCGACCTCCGGATCAAGGCCGCGCTTGGCGTCCACCAGAAGCGCCACCACGTCGGCGTCGGCGGCCTGGGTCCAGGCCGAGGACACCATGGCCCGCTCCAGCCGGCGCTTGGGCGAGAAGATGCCGGGGGTGTCCACCAGGATGAGCTGGGCCGCGCCGGCCAGAGCGATGCCGCGGACGATGGCGCGGGTGGTCTGCACCTTGTGGGAGACGATGGAGACCTTGGTTCCGACCAAAGCGTTGGTGAGGGTGGACTTGCCCGCATTGGGCGCGCCGATGAGCGCCACGAAGCCGCAGCGGGTCGGCCCCTCCGGCAGCGCGGGCGGGCTGGACGGATCGTCCAGATCGGCGTCCGGATCGTCGTCCAGGTCCTCGTCGTCCAGATCCTCGTCGTCGAGGTCGTCGTCCAAATCGTCGGAGAGGTCATCTGCCGCCGCCGGGTCGAACGCGGTGCCTGCGAGGTCCGCCTCAGGATCCCCGGCGAGCGCCGTCGCGTCGTCGCCCTCGGGCGCCGCGCGTGCGGGCGCCGCCGCGGCGGCCTCGGGCCTCGGCTGGTCGATCTTAGGATCCCGGTCCTTGCCTTGGGCCTTGCCCCGGCCGCCTGTCTTGCCGCTCATAATGTCCCGTTCACTGGGGCCGGCGGCCGACGCCGCGGCCGTTCCTTCGACCTGTGAAGATTGATCCTATCACTTTTGCCGGTGCTCCGGCCAAAAGCGGTGCGGCCCGTTCTCAGGTGCCGCTTTGCGCCTGCGCCTCGCCGGTCCACACCCCCTCGCGCACCAGGAAGGCGGCGGCCGCCGCTTTCTGGGCCGCCTGCTTGGAGGCGCCCGTCGCCTCCGCCGGCGGAAGTCCGGGCAGGTCCACCAGCACGGTGAGCGCGGCGCGTGGTCGGGGCCCGAGCGC
>NZ_JBNFNU010000173.1:0-8468 GCF_057364445.1 Xanthobacter sp. BG11Y11_SDJG | reverse complement strand
TCTCCGGCGAAGGCGCGCATGTCCACGAGGCCGGGGCGACCACCGCGCCGCGGCAGTCCACCACCTGCGGCGCCGTGCGGCGCGCCGGCATTGGCGACGGCCGAAGGCGGCGTCCCTTCACCACCCCCTCGGCGAGAAAGACGTCGCCGTTGGAAGTCGGCGCCGCGCGAGGGGTCCACCACGCGGGCGTTGGCGAGCAGCAGCGGGCGGGGATCGCCGTTGGAATGGCGCACGGGATCACGCATTGGGCAGCTTCCGGGCGAGGGCGTCGAGCACCGCCATGCGCACCGCGACGCCCATCTCCACCTGCTCGCGGATCAGGGATTGCGGGCCGTCCGCGACGCTGGAATCGATCTCCACGCCCCGGTTCATGGGGCCGGGATGCATCACCAGCGCGTCGGGCCGGGCGCGCTTCAGCTTGTCCTCGTCGAGGCCGAAGAAGTGGAAATACTCCTTCACCGAGGGGATGAACGAGCCCGCCATGCGCTCGCGCTGGATGCGCAGCATCATGACGATGTCCGCCCCCTCGAGGCCGCTCGCCATGGAGCGGTGCACCTCGACGCCGAAATTCTCGATCCCCGCCGGCAGCAGCGTGGAGGGCGCCACCACCCGCACGTTGGCGCCGAGCGCGCCCAGGAGCAGGATGTTCGAGCGGGCGACGCGCGAATGCAGCACGTCGCCGCAGATCGCCACCGTCAGCCCCTCGATGCGGCCCTTGTTGCGGCGGATGGTGAGGGCATCGAGCAGCGCCTGGGTCGGGTGCTCGTGGGCGCCGTCGCCGGCATTCACCACCGAGCAGTCCACCTTGCGCGCCAAGAGCGCCACGGCGCCCGAGGCGTGATGGCGCACCACCAATATGTCCGGGTGCATGGCGTTGAGCGTGATGGCGGTGTCGATCAGCGTCTCGCCCTTCTTCAGCGAGGAGGAGGAGACCGACATGTTCATCACGTCCGCGCCGAGCCTCTTGCCGGCGATCTCGAACGAGGACTGGGTGCGGGTGGAGGCCTCGAAGAAGAGGTTGATCTGCGTGCGGCCGCGCAGCGTCGAGCGCTTCTTCTCGATCTGCCGGTTGAGGACGATGAATTCCTCGGCCAAATCGAGCAGGCCGACGATTTCCGGGGCCGACAGGCCCTCGATGCCGAGCAGGTCGCGGCCCGAGAGGGTGAAGGCGGAGGCGAACGGGGCGGACGTCATGGCAGGCCGGAGCCATAGCCCCATGGCGCCGCCGGAGCAAGGCCGGCCTGCGGCCGCCGGCGGCCCGGCCGAGATTTCCACCGCTTCCTCATGGGTTCGGCGCGACAGCGCATCCGACCTCAGGGGCAGCGGGCGACGCGGCGGCGGTGCCGGCACGCGGTGAACGAGGGCCACGGCCGCGGCACCGCGGAGCGCGGCAACGCCAAGGGGCGCAGGCGGGTGCGCCTGCGCCCTGCGTCGTCAAGCGAGCTTCGCCACCAGCGCGCGGGCCTTCTCCTTCACGTCGTCGGGCAGCGAGTGGCGCCGCGCGTAGGGGCGCTTCTTGCAGGTGGCGTCGATGGTGAGCTTGGCGGTGGCGCCGTTGCGGTTGGAGGGATCGAGGATCGCCCCCATGCCGTTGCGGATCAGCTCCATGTCCTCGTTCGCCTGGAAGCGCGTGCACACCGCCCACATCACCTGCTCCTCGTCATAGACGTCGATATCGTCGTCCACGACGATCACGAGCTTGAGCGAGAGGTTGTCGCCGAAGGCGGCGGCGGCGATGTTGGCGGCTTCGCCTGGGGCCGGGTTCTTCACCGCGATGTAGGTGTGCAGCAGGCAGGTGCCGGACTTCGGATAGCTCACCGCCGTCACGTTCGGATAATGCACCCGCAGCGACTTCAACTGCCGCGCCTCCTGGGAGACGCCGAGCAGCAGCGTGTGCTCGTCGGAGATGCCGGCGACGATGTTCTGATAGAAGGCGTCGCGCCGGTGCAGGATGCCGGTCACCTCCACCGCGTTGCGCGTCGAGCGCTCCGAAGCGTAGCCGGTGAACTCGCCGAACGGGCCCTCGTCCTCGTCCGCGTCCAGCAGCAGCTTGCCCTCGATGGCGATCTCGGCGAAGGCGGGGATCTCGATCGGCCCGGTGACGCCCTCCACCACCTTCAGCGGCTCGCCGAGGAAGCCGCCGGCCATCTCGTATTCGTCGGCGCTGATCGGCCCCTTCCAGAGGCCCGCGCCGAAGGTGATGAGCGGGTGGCAGCCCACCACGACCACCACCGGCATCTCCTTCAGCCCCATGGCGGAGGCCTTGCGGGCGAGGTTCCACAGATGCCGGCGCGAGTGCAGCGAGGTGCCGAAGCGCGTCTTGCCGTTCATCTGCATGCGGTGGAACGAGGCGTTGCGCACCCCCGTCTCCGGGTCCTTGGCGATGAACATGGCATTGGTGATGTAGGGGCCGCCGTCCTCCCGGAAGTGCCGCATGATGGGCAAATAGGACAAATCGACGTCGTCGCCCTTCAGCACCACGTCGAGGATCGGCCCGCTCGTCACCACCTGGGGCTTCAGCGGGGAGGCGTCCACCGCCGACCAGGCCTGGATGAGGTCCGCTTCGGGAACGCCCAGCGCGGCGGCGAAGCGGCTGCGATGACCGAAGACGTTCATCAGCACCGGGAAGCGCGAGCCCTTCACGTTCTCGAAGATGAGAATGGGGCTGCCGCGCTTCTCGAACTCGAAGGCGATGGCGGTGGTGTCGTAGTCGAGGTCCACCTCGTCGGTGACGCGCAGCACCTGGTCCGGGTGCGCGGCCTCGAACGCGGCCAGGAAGCTGCGCAAATCCTGCCGGGCAAGGTCCTGCCGGGAAGGGGTCTGGGCGTCCATGAGCGGGCTCTCTTGTTGCGGCGCCGGGCGCCGGGATGGATTCAGGCGAAGCGCAGGCGCTGGCCGATGCCGAGGCGCGCCGCCTTCTCCAGCATGGCGTGGCCGAGCGCGATGTCGGACAGCGACAGGCCCCGGTGCCAGAACAGGATGGTCTCCTCCTCGGTCTCGCGGCCCGGCTTCAGCCCGGCGACGATCTGGCCCATCTCGGCGTGGAGCGTCTGTTCGGAGAGCTTGCCGGCGCGCACATGGGCGCGCAGCGAACCCAGCTCGCCCTCGCGGCACTGGCCCCAGTCGTCCACCACCAGCTTCGACATGATGTCGGTGAGGGAGAGTTCCACCGCGCTCTTGGTGCCGTAGGGCACCACCAGCGCGCCGGGCTTGATCCATTCGGTCTTCAGCAGCGGCTCGGGCTTGGTGAGGCGCGAGGCCTCCACCACGATGTCGGCGCCGCGCACCGTCTCTTCCCAGGTGTCCACCGCCCGGATCTTCTTGCCGAGGTCGCGCTCCAGCTTCTCGGCGAAGGGCTTGTAGCTCTCCGGCCGGCGCGAATGGACGCGGATCTCGTCGAAGTCGAACAGCCGGTCCAAGAGGCGCACGTTCCAGTAGGACGAGCCGCGCGCGCCGATATGGCCGAGGATCTTGGAATTCTTGCGGGCGAGATACTTCGCGCCCATGGCGGTAATGGCGCCGGTGCGCATGTCGGTGATGCCGCCGGCCTCGATGATGGCGCGGGGCATGCCGGTGTCGCGCGACATGAGGGTGAGCACCGCCATCTCGGAGGGCAGGCCCTTCTCGTAGTTCAGGTAGAAGTCGCTCACCACCTTCACGCCGGCGATGTCCACGTCGCCGCCGATGGCGCCGCGCAGCACGTTGAAGTGGCCTTCCACCGCCGGGTTCGGGTGCAGGTGGACGCGCGGCTCGATCACCGTCTCGCCGCGGCCCTGGGCGGCAAGGCTCTTCTCGATGGCGCCAAGAATCTCGTCGTCGGTGATGCCGAGCGCGGCGATGTCCGGGCCGTTGAGGAAATCGATATAGATGGGAGGGTGGCTGCTCATGGGCGTCTTCTTGGATCGTTGGCGGCGCCGGGGACCCGGCGCCGCGTCTGCCGACAGGGGAGAAACGCGGGTGCTGCGATCAGTTCGCCGATATCACTTCGCTGATCACTTGGCCTTATCGATGAAGGCGTTGGTCCAGATGTCGTTCTCCATGGACTTGGCGTCGTAGTCCTTGCCGAGGTCGGTGCCGACCTCCTTGGCGAAGGCGATCAGGTTCTGGAAGCCCTCGGCGTTGAGCCGGCCGCCGTCGGCGACGCCGCTCGCCATGGCCTTCACCGCCGAGACGATGCTCTCGGGCGAGGACTTGGCGAAGAACTTGGCGTGGATGGCGAGCGCAGTGGGCTCGGGCTTGGCCACCAGTTCGGCGCTGGCGGCGCGCAGCGCCTTGAGGGTGCGCACCGTCAAATCGGTGGCCTTCTCGTCGGCCGGCTTCTTCGCGACCAGCACCAGGAAGGGCAGGTTGGCGAGCGCCGGGAAGTCGTCGCCCATCTTCACCAGCACCACGCCGGCGCCCGACTGCTCGGCGAGGAAGCCCTGGGGCGGGGAGAGCACGAAGGCGTCGATGCGCTTGTTCTCCAGCGCGGCGAGGAGCGCCGGCGGGTTGCCCACCTGCGCCACCTTGATGTCCTCCTTCGGGTTGAGCCCGCCCTTGGCGGCGAGCCAGCGGGCGGCGGTGTCCTGCGCGCCGCCGATCGAGGACACGCCCACCAGCGCGCCCTTGAGCGCCGCGAGGCGCTTCGGCAGCGGATCGGACGGCTTCACGCCGGTCTTCTCCAGGAACTCCTTGGAGACCACCAGTTCCAGCGTCACCTTCGACATCAGCGAGGAGACGATCTGGAACGGCTGGCCCTTGGCGGCGGCGCGCAGCACCGCCTCGGAGCCCACGGCGGCGAAGTCGATGTCGCCGGAATCGAGCGCGGCGAGCGCGTTCGGGTCGCCGCCCGGCACCACGGCGAGCGTCAGGGTCAGCCCGTTCGGCGCGAAGGTGTCGAGCGCGCGGGCGCCCCAGATGGGCATGAAGGAGAGCGCCGAGGTGGCCTGGCCGATGCGCACCGCCTGCTGCGCGGACGCCAGCGTCGGTGCAAGGAACAGCGACGCGCCGACGGCTGCGGCCGCAATCAGTTTTTGGACCACGCGCATGATGCCCTCCGGTTTGGTTCGGGGATGTCAGATGTCGGTGGGCGCCGCGCCCATGGGTGCGCGCCAGCGCAGCAGGCGGCGTTCCAGCCGTCCAGCGAGGAAATTGGCGGTGATGACGAAGGCGAGCAGGATGGTGATGCCGGCGAACACGCCCGCCGGGTCGTAGGTGGCCGAGGCCTCGTGGATGAACAGGCCGAGCCCCTGCATGGAGGAGGTGAACTCGCCGACGATCACGCCGATGACCGAATAGGGGATCGCCATGCGCATGCCGAGCACCACGTAAGGCGAGGCGGCGGGCAGGTAGACGTGGGTGGTGAGCTGGCGCTCGTTCGCGCCCATCACCTTGGCGAGGTTGACCAGTTCCCGGTCGACGCTCTTCACGCCCGAATAGACGTTATAGAAGACCAGGAAGAACACCATGATGGCGGCCAGCGCCACCTTCGACCACATGCCGATGCCGAACCAGATGATGAAGAGCGGCGCCAGCGCGATCTTGGGGATGCCGTAGAACGCCATCACATAGGGCTCGAAGATCGCCGACAGGCGCGGCGAGCGGCCGAGCGCATAGCCGCCGACGATGCCGGCGCCCACCCCGATGAGATAGCCGAACACCAGTTCCTGCCCGGTGATCCACAGATGCGGAAAGATCTCGCCCGAGGCGAACAGCTCGTAGAGCCGCTCCACCACCGCCGACGGCTTGGAGACGTAGAGCTCCTTGATGATGCGGCCCGAGGCCCACTGCCAGAAGGCGATGAGGGCGATGCCCGGCGCGAGCACCAGAAGGCGCTGGCCCCACACCGCAAGGCGCGCGCGAAGTGCGGCTCCCGCGGGCGCCGGCTTGCCGGCGGGGCGATCGATGACGCGTTCGGCGATCTCGTTCATGTCGATCGCCTCAATGGCGGGCGGCGCGCGCGCGACCTGGGAGCTGAAGGCCGCCCAGACCGTCTCGTACGCCTGGTCGAACCGCGGATTGCGGTACGGCTCGAACATGTCGCGCGGACGCGGCAGGTCGATGGGGATGTGGGCAAGCATGCGCGAGGGGCGCTGGCTCAGCACCACCACGTCGTCGGCGAGCAGGATCGCCTCGGTGATGTCGTGGGTGACGATCACGACCGTCGCCCCCACCTCGGCCGAGAGCGTCTGGAGGTCGGACTGCATCACCATGCGGGTCTGGGCGTCGAGCGCGCCGAACGGCTCGTCCATGAGGATCACGTCCGGCCGGTAGACCAGGGTGCGGGCGATGGAGCCGCGCTTCTGCATGCCGCCGGAGAGCTGGTTGGGATAATGGTTGCCGAAGCCGTCGAGGGCGACGGAGGAGATCGCCTGCGCCACCCGCTCGCGCCGCTCGTCCGGCGCGACGCCGCGCAGCAGCAGCGGCAGCTCGATGTTCTCGGCCAGCGTTTTTCCAGGGGAAGAGCTGGGCCTGCTGGGGCACGAAGCCGACCTCGCGGTTGACGCCCTCCACCTTGCGCCCGCGGTGGCGCACCGCGCCCGCGGTGGGGGCGAGCAGGCCGGCGGCCATCTGGAGCAGGGTGCTCTTGCCGCAGCCCGAGGGGCCGATCACGGCCGTGAACTTGCCGGCGCGCACCTCGAAGCTGATGCCGTCCAGCACGCGCATGGTCGCGGCCCGACCCGGGACCGGGAATCCTGCCGGATATCGTCGAATGCCAGAACGGAGTCCCGCACCGCGTCCCCACCTCTTCAATCATGTATAGACATAATGGATTTGCGGACGGAGCAGGCAAGTCCAAAAGATGAGCGCGGCGCGCGCCTCCTGCCCAGGGATTAGGCATTGCTGCAATGCCGCGCAGACGGCGGGGGCGACCCGCACCGCGGAATCCGCGCTGCCGTCTCCCTTGACAAACCGGTGCCCCTCCGGGACCGGAGGGCCCATTCCCGCGGCCGGGCGCGCCGCCGCGAGGCCGCGTGGATGCTCCGGTCAAGCCGGAGCATGACGGTGGTGATGGGAGAGACCGCCCTTCTCGCCGGCCCCCGACGCGGAAAGGGGGGCCAGCGGATGGGTGCGTTCAGTCTTCCAGGGGTTGGCCCTTGGTCTCCGGGCCGAACCAGATGGCGACGAGGCCGATCACGTAGGCCGCCGTGGTGGCCGCCGCCGCCGCCGGGAACGAGCCGAAGGTGGCGAGCATGGTGCCCACCAGCAGCGGCCCGGCGGCGGTGATGCAGCGCGCCGCATTCCAGGCGAAGCCCTGGCCGGTGGCGCGCACGCGGGTCGGGAACAGCTCCGGCAGGTACAGCGCGAAGGTGCCGAAGCCGCCGATCACAAAGAAGCCGTAGACCAGCATGAACCACAGGAGGGTGTTCAGATCGGTGATGACCATGAACAGGTACAAGGAGGACGCCAGCGCGCCGAGGCAGAACAGGAAGTAGGCGCCGCGCCGCCCCAGCCATTCGGTGAACCAGATCAGCGAGACATAGCCGGCGAGCGCGCCCACCATCATCAGCATGAAGGCGTAGCTCACCGCCTGCACGCCGTTGGCGCCGCCCGAGCCCCGCACCAGCTGGTTGATCCAGTTGGGCAGCAGGGCGAGGCCGCCCCAGCAGCCGATCATCATGGCCGAGGACACCAGCACGCCGACGATGGTCTTGCGGCGCAGGTCCGGCGCGAAGATCGCCTTGAAGGTGGCCATGGCCCCGGCATCGCCGCGCGCCTCCTCCTTGGCGCGGGTCTGCCGCCAGCGCTCCGGCTCCGGCACGTAGTGGCGGATGATGAGGCTCACCACCGCCGGCAGCGCGCCCGCCGCCAGCACCCAGCGCCAGGAGATCGGGCCGAGCACCAGGTTGGCGAGCGCGGCGAAGAAGAAGCCCACCGCGAAGGCCATCTGCATCACCTGCATGGCGCGCGCGCGGTGCTTCTCGGGCCATGTCTCGGCGAGCAGCGCGGCGCCGGCCGCCCATTCCCCGCCGATGCCGAAGCCGGCGATGCCCTGGAGCACCGCGAGCTGGGTCCAGCTCTGGGCGAGGCCGCTGAGGCCGGTGAAGGTGGCATAGATGATGATGGTGATGATCATCGTGCGGGCGCGGCCGAAGCGGTCGGCGATGACGCCGAAGAAGATGCCGCCGATGCCCCAGCACAAGAGCTTGATGGCGAGGATCAGCCCGCCCATGTGGGCGATGGCGCCGGGGTCGCGGGTGCCGGTCAGCTCCGCCACGCTCGGCACCATGACCAGCGTGAACAGGTTGAGATCCATGGAATCGAAGGCCCAGCCGAGGAAGGCTGAGACCAGCGTGAGCCATTGGTAGCGGGTGATCGACGGCGATCCCGTCGCCATGGCGGACGTGGATGACATGATGGGAACCTCCCAGGGACGCAGGACGATGGGACGCGCGCCGCCGCTTCCGCCCCGGGGAGGGCGGATGGCGGTCGCGTCGGTTGGATCAAGGTGGCCGTCGGGGCGGAGCGTGCCGCCGGCCGGCGTCGCC
>NZ_JBNFNU010000172.1:0-8479 GCF_057364445.1 Xanthobacter sp. BG11Y11_SDJG | reverse complement strand
ACACGCCAGCTGGCGCCGGCGCCGCCGCGGCGATGAGCTTGGCCGTCCGCGCGGTCGCGGCGCGCCGTCGAAGGGAACCGTCGCGGCCTGGACTGCGGCCACCTTGATCTTGGACATCTCGCTCATTCCTTGCTGGGGATCGCGCGGCCGCCCGGCCAGAGCGGGCGGTCGAGGTCGAACAGGTCGCGGGTGCGGGTGTAGGTGGAGGCGCCGTGCATGCGCCCGACGAGGTCGAGGGCGGCGGCATCGACGCGCGGCCGGTCGGGATCGCCGGTCAGCACGTGGCAGGCATAATAAGCGTGCAGCACCTCGCCCACCGCCAGAAGCTGGCCGGGGCCGGTCTCCAGCAGGTGGGTCAGGCGGCACTCGAAGGCCACCGGGGAAGCGGCGATGCGCGGCGGCCGCACGGCGAGGCTTGGCACGGTTTCGAGCCCGGCGAGCGCGGTCTCGTCCACCTCGGGCGGCGCGTCCACGCAGGTGGCGTTCATCGCTTCCACGAGGGCGAACGGCACGAGGTTGACGACGAACTCCGCGGTGGCGCGGATGTTGGCCGCCGTGTCCTTGGGGCGGCCGGGCCGTGCCAGGATGCCGAGCGCGACCACGGGCCGGTCGCCGCCGAACACATTGAAGAAGGAATAGGGGGCGGCGTTCACCACGCCGTCCGCGTCCGCCGTCACCACCCAGGCGATGGGGCGCGGCATCACGGTGGAGGCGAGCAGCCGGTAACGCGCGTCCGCGGCCATGGTGCCGAAGTCGAAATGGCGGGTCGCGCAAGCGCCTGCCGAAGGGGCCGCAGTGTCGGTCATCTTGGTCCTGCTTCGCCCCGCCTCGGCTGGCGAGGCGGGGCGGCATGCCGGCGGCGCTCGAACGCCCGAGGGCGCGCCGCCGGCTGCACGGGAAGGAAGTTGATCCGCGCTCAGGCGCGCAGGATCTTCACGCTCTTGACGTCGAAGCCGCCGGCGGCGATCTCCTTGTCCACGGACCCGGCAATCGCCGTGTTGATGAATTTCGGCACATCCGGCAGGCGCGGCAGCAGCTTGGCCTCCACGCCCCACTTGCCCAGCGTCTCCATCTGCGCGATCTGCTCGGGGGACAGCGCCACCTTGATGTCGGTGAATGCCTTCGCGCTCCATGCGGGATCGTAGCTGGAGGCCTTCTGCAGCACCGGCTCGGGAATGTTCTTGGCCGGCTCCAGCGAGCGGAACCAGCCGTTCACGAGGTCATTGTTCTGCGCGGCGAAGAACAGCGCCTGGGCGTTCGCCATCAGCAGGCGCTTCAGCGCGTCCGGCTTCTGCTGGACGAAGCGGTTGTTGGCCGAAAGCACGATCACCGGGCTGAGGTTCTCGGAGATCACGGCGGCATGGCCGGTGCTCTCGAAGTAGCTGACGAACGGATCGTAGCTGAAGAAGGCGTCGATGCGCTGGGCGCCCACCGCATCCGCAAGCTCGGCCGGGCCGACATTCACGAACGTCACGTCCTTGCCCGGCACGAGACCGGCTTTCAGCACCGCGTCCTGCGCGTTCTGGAAGGCGGTGATGCCGAAGGTGCCGAACACCTGCTTGCCCTTGAGATCCGCCATCTTGGTGATGCCGGACTTCTTGGTGGCGAGCACCGCCGAGCGGAAGCGCGCCTGCGAGGACACGGTCGTCACCGGCGCGCCGATGGCCATGGTGGTCACGGCGGCGAAGTCGGAGAGCGTGCCCACGTCGCCGGCGCCGGAGACCAGCGCCTCGGTGATGGCGGGCGAGGCGGCGAGCTGGATCATCTCCATCTTCAGGCCGTTGCGCGCCGGGATGTCGGTGCGCATCAGCACGTGGGCGATCTGGGCCGACACGGTGGTCGTGTTGAACCAGCACATGCGGACCACGTCGCCCTCCTGGGCGCGCAGGATCGTGGGGGCGGCGAGCGGGAGAGAGGCGGCAAGGCCAGCGGCGAGCTGGCCGAAGCGGCGGCGCGAGAGTCCTGAGGTCACGGATTATTCCCCTTTCTGCCATTCCGGCTTGAGCGTTTCCCACAGGTCGTTGACCGTGGAGACGAACCATGGATCGGAGCGCATCTCGGCTGTGCGGGGCCGGGGAAGCGGCACGAGAACCTCCTCGCGCACCGGCCGGGTCGCGGGCTCATCACCACCACGCGGTCGGCGAGGAACACCGCCTCGTCGATGCCGTGGGTGACGAAGATCACGGTCTTGCCGGCGTCGGAGGAGATGCGGGCGATCTCCTCCTGGAGCAGCACGCGGGTCTGCGCGTCGAGCGCGCCGAACGGCTCGTCCATCAGCAGGATGTCGGGGTCGGGCGCGAGCGCGCGGGCGATGGCGGCGCGCTGCTTCATGCCGCCCGACATCTCGTGCGGATACTTGTCCTCGAATCCCGTGAGGTGGACGGTGGCGATCAAGGCGCGGGCGATCTCCGCCCGCTCGGCCTTCGGCATGCCCTTGGCCTTCAGCCCGAACTCGACGTTCTGCTGAACCGTCATCCAGCCGAACAGCGCGTAGTCCTGGAACACCACGGTGCGCGAGGGGCCGGGCTTGGTGATCGGCCGGCCGTCCTGGAGGATCTGGCCGCTGCTCGCCGCCTGGAAGCCGGCGACGATGCCGAGCAGGGTGGACTTGCCGCAGCCCGAGGGGCCGAGCAGCGAGATGAACTCGCCGCGGCGGATCTTCAGCGTCACCCCGTCGAGGGCAACGACGGCAGTGTCCTGGCCCTTGGTGCCGTAGACCTTGCCGACGTTGCGGATGTCGATCTGGATGTCGGCCGGATCGGCGTGCATGGCGTGGCCCTGGAACGGCGTGGAGGCGAGTTGGGCGGTCGCGGCCATGGCGGGGCTCCTCAATTGCGCTCGGAGGGCGCCCAGGCGTTCACCTTGCGCTCGATCCGCTCCAGGATCGCGGACATGGCGAAGCCGACCAGGCCGATGGTGACCATGCCGGCCACCACGTTGTTGATCTGGAACAGCATGCGGGACTGCTGGATCAGGTAGCCGAGGCCGGTCTGGGCGGCGATCAGCTCGGCCGTCACCACGCACATCCAGCCGACGCCCAGCGCGATGCGCAGGCCCGGCAGGATGATGGGCAGCGAGGCGGGGATCAGCACGTCCCAGAACAGCTGCCAGGGCTTCGCGCCGAGGCACAGGGCCGCGTTCATCTGGTTGCGGTCGAGGCTGCGCACCGCGGTGTAGGTGGCGACGAAGGCGGGGAAGAATGCGCCGAGGAAGACCAGGAAGTAGGAGGCCGCGTCGCCCAGGCCGAACCACAGGATGGTGATCGGGATCCAGGCCAAAGGCGGGATCGGCCGCAGCGCCTCCACCACCGGGCGCACATAATCGGAATGGTGCGCCACCAGCCGCAGACGAGGCCGAGCGCCAGCCCGGCGATGCAGGCCAGAAGGAAGCCGACCGCCACCCGCTGCAGGCTGGCGCCGAGATGAATCCAGAGCGAGCCGTCCAGCGCCAGTTCCCACAGCGCCTGCCCCACCGCGATCGGCGAGGGCAGCAGGAAGTCGTCGATGACGCCGAGGCTCGACAGCGCCTGCCACAAGCCGAAGAAGGCGGCGAGGCCCAAGGCGGCCCGCACGGAGCGGTTGGCGAGAACGCGCCCCTCGGCCGGGTGGGGGCGGACTTGCGCAGGGCGGGTGCGGCCATCAGGGCGCCCGCATCGGCTTTCGCGTCCATGGGGGCTTTCTCCTTCACGCTGGCGGCCGGAGGGGCGCTTGAGCAACTGGACATGCTTTAACGCTATTTATGTCGGCTATTTCCGTCAATCATAGAATCTGCCGCCTTTGACGATTAATCGCGCATTTGCGTCTCATTTTTCGATCAGATTTCGGGTATTGCGCTCATTTTTTGTGCGTCGCATCAATTTTATATCGGATAAAACCGACATTGGACGCCGGTCGCAAGATCGGCCATGGTCAGCCATCGGCGAGGGGCGACGCGTGACGGACGACATCGAAGAGAAGCTGGCGCGGATCGGCATCACGGGCACGCTCTACAAGCTCTATCTGACCGCGGTCGGGCTCGGCGCTGCGTCCATCACCGACGTCGCGGCGCAGGCCGGTCTCGCGCGCACCACCGCGCACGATGCGCTCGCCAAGCTGGAGGAGGAGGGGCTCGTCCGGTTCGTGGACAACGGCAAGCGCCGCTTCGTCGTGGCGCAGGACCCCGGCGTCCTGCTGGAGCGCATCGAGGCGCGCCGGCAGATGATCGAGGACGTGATGCCGGTGCTGCGCTCCATGTATCACCACGAGACCGGCAAGCCGAACGTGCGCTTCCATCCCGGCCCCGAAGGCATCCGCACCACCCTGTGGGACACGCTTTCCGGCGGCGCCAAGGTGCTGCGCGCGACGCTCTCGATGAAGGAATTGATGGCCGAGCCGGGCCTTGATGAAATGGAGCGCTATCTCACCGAGCGCGCGCGCCGGGGCACTTGGCTGCACGTGATCCGCTCGGAGGAGCGGGACATCGCGCCGATCTGGCCGTCGAGCCGGGAGCAGCGGCGCGAACTGCGCTATGCGCCGCCCGCTTATACGCTGGCCATGACCTGCTTCATCTACGGCAACAAGGTGGCGCTGATTTCGTCCGCGCGGGAAAGCTACGGCATGATCATCGACAGCGCCGAGTACGCCGCCTTCCAGGCCGCCATGTTCGATGCCATGTGGAGCCTGAGCACACCCGCCCCGGCGCAGCCGTGAGGCGGGCCCTGCGACGCCGGGGCGAAACAGGATAAGACCGCGGCGGATCGCACGATCCGCCGCGGTCCATCAGCTGCGAACCGCGGGTCGCAGCGGTGCCGCTACCGGCCCGGCGCCAGATTCGGGCGGCCGGCGGGGCGGTGTCAGCGCTGGCCCACCCTTGCGGCCCGCGTCGGACGCGCGCTCGCGATCCTCCGCGAAGTTGCCGGCACCGCCGCGCTGCTGCTGCGCGGCTCCCCGCCGCCTGCTGGCGGGATGCCGGTGCCGGCCTGGTCCTGCTGGCCGCCGTGGCTGTGCTGGCCACCCTTGCGGCCGGCTTCGGAGGCCCGCGTCACGGTCCTGGGAGAAATTGCCGGCGCCGCCGCCCTGCTGGCGGGTGTCGGTGCCCGACTGGCTCTGCTGACCACTGTGGCTGTGCTCGCCACCCTTGCGGCCGGCGTCCGAGGCGCGGTTCGGGTCTTCCGCGAAGTTGCCGGGGCCACCGCGATGATCCTGATTGGCCATACCCAAACTCCTTGTTCGTTTGCCCCCGTACCTGAACAACAACGGATACGACCCTCTGTTCCGTCTCTCGTAACGGAAGCAAGCAATCGCGGTTGCATATTTGAAGCGTGGCGGTGAACGGTCCCCAGGATGGCGACGAATACGCGGCAACCTCGTGTCGATTGCTGAAAATCATGTGTCGAATATCGGGTCATGGAACTGAACGCGCGACCGCGGTGTGGCGCCGTCAGACGGGCGCGGCACAACTGGCGATCAGGAGCGCGGGCAGCGCCGTCCAGGCGATCGCCACCAGGGACAGGAGTGCGAGCCAGCGGCCGATCTGGTCGGCATCGCCGCCGCCGCGCCGCCGCTGACGCACCAGCCCCAGTCCCACCATGCCGGCCGCCAGGAGCGAGACGGCAGCGACGAACAGCCGGTGGGCCGACGGCCCGGGACCGTGCAGGCAGAACAGGGATTCGCTCGCATAGACGAGCAGGAACTGCGCCGCCCAGATGACCGGCCCGTAGAGCGTGGCGCGCAGATAGGCCCGCATCATCCGCCTCCGGCGACGCGCGGGAAGCCGTGGGTGAGCGCGAGGCCCAGCGTCCCCTGGCACAGGGCGAAGATCCACATGAGCTTGAGCGTGTCGAACACCACCCGCCGTGTGGCGTCGAGCCGGCCGGCGGCCCGGCGCGCCACCGCGAACAGGGCCACGGTGATCACCCCCGCCGTCATCTGCGACTGCAGCAGCGGCGCCATGTAGGTCGCGGCGCCGAATGCGCTGTCCGAAGGCAGGAGGCCGACCGACCGGAAGCCGGCCACGTCCAGGCCGATGGCGGCCGTCAGCGCCGCCACCCCGCCCAGGATGAGGCCCCCGAGGACGATCCCGGAGGCCTGGCGCCGCAGGCTGACCTCCGCGGCGGCCATCGCCGCCGCGCTGACGCCGAGGCAGGCCAGCGCCGCGGCGGGCCAGGAAGCCGCCGGCAACGCGGCCGGATCCGGCCAGCCGTCGGGCGAGAGGGTCCACAGGAACAGATAGGCGAAGACAAAGGAGAGATAGAGCGCGCTCGCCACCAGCATCAGCACCACCACCGCCCACCAGGCGGGCGATTTCGGGCCGCTGGCATAGGTGGGCAGGCGCACGCCGCCGCCGATGTCGGCTTGCCCGGCGGGCGCGGGGTCGCTCGACCACATCCAGGCGACCATCATGGCGATGGACAGGGCGCCGCAGGCGAGCGCGAGCGTCACCGCCTTCACCGTGAGCAGCATGAAGAAGGCGGCCATGGCCACGGCGGCGATCAGGTGCGCCCAGCCGGGGCCCGGCAGGCGCATGAGCAGTTCGGGTTCGGCGTCCACCGGCGAGGTGACGATGGTCTCGCGCGCGCCGGTCACGGTGCCGGGCAGGAAATGGCCGCCCGCCTCCACCTCGCGGGCGAGGCCCGGCTGGTCCCAGAGCGGATAGCGGCTCGTCACCCGCGGCACGCTGCGGGCCGAATAGGAGCCGTTGGGCAGCCATTCCAGGGTGCCGGCGTCCCAGACATTGCCGGCGCCCTCGCCCCCGGAGGGGCGCAGGTTGCGGAACAGATCGACCACGAACAGCAGCACCCCGGCCGCCAGCATGTAGGCGCCGATGCTGGAGACGAGATTGTAGGCCTCCCACCCGAGGCCGGCGGGGTAGGTGTAGACGCGCCGCGGCATGCCGAGCAGGCCGGCGAGGTGGAGCGGGAAGAAAGCGACGTTGAAGCCGACGAAGATGAGGGCGAACACCCACTTTCCCAGCCGCTCGGACAGCGGCCGCCGGCTGAAGGCGGGCGCCCAGTAGTAGAAGGCGGCGAACAGCGGGAACACCATGCCGCCCACCAGCACGTAATGGAAATGCGCGACCACGAAATAGGTGTCGTGCACCGCCCAGTCGAACGGCACCATGGCCACCATCACCCCCGACAGGCCGCCGATGGTGAACACGCAGATGAAGCCGAGCACGAACAGGGACGGCGTCGCGAGCCGCAGCCGTCCGAGCGCGATGGTGCCGATCCAGGCGAACATCTGGATGCCGCTCGGGATCGCCACCGCCATGCTGGCGGCCGAGAAGAAGCCCAGCGACACCATGGGGATGCCGGTGGTGAACATGTGGTGCACCCACAGTCCGAAGCTGAAGAAGCCGGTGGCGATCAGCGCCACCACGATCAGGCGGTGCGCCACCAGTTCGGTCCGTGCCATGGCGGGCACGATCATGGAGACCATGCCGGCGGCGGGCAGGAAGATGATGTAGACCTCCGGGTGGCCGAAAAACCAGAACAAATGCTGCCACAGCAGCGGGTCGCCGCCCTTCGCGGCGATGAAGAACGGCCAGCCGAAGGCGCGCTCCATCTCCAGCATCATGGTGGCGAGGATCACCGCCGGGAACGCGAACACGATCATCGCCGCGAACACCAGCATGGTCCAGGCGAAGATCGGCATGCGGTCCAGCGTCATGCCCGGCGCCCGGGTGCGCAGCACGCCGACGATGATCTCGATCGCCCCGGCGATGGCGGAGATCTCGATGAAGCCGATGCCCAGCAGCCAGAAGTCGGCGCCGATCCCCGGCGAGAAGGCGGTGCCGGTGAGCGGGGGATACATGAACCAGCCGCCGCTCGGCGCGAGGTCGAAGAACAAAGTGGAGAAGAAGATGAGCCCGCCCACGAGATAGGCCCAGAAGGCGAAGGCGCCGAGCTTCGGAAACGGCAGGTCGCGGGCGCCCAGCATCTGCGGCAGCAGCAGGATGCCGAGCGCTTCGACTGCCGGCACGGCGAACAGGAACATCATCACCGTGCCGTGCATGGTGAAGATCTGGTTGTAGGTTTCCTGCGAGAGGAAGCCGTTGCCGGGCACCGCGAGCTGGGTGCGGATCAGCAGGCCGAGCACGCCGGCGAGCAGGAAGAACAGGAACGCCGCGCCGATATAGAAATAGCCGATGACCGAATTGTTGACTGCGGCGAGGACGCGCCAGCCCTTTGGCAGGCGCCACACCTCCTTCAGGCGGTCGAACTCGTCGTCCGGGCGCGGCAGCTTGCTCGGCAGGCCGCTGGGCAGGATGCGGCGCGCGGCCTCGGCGGGCGTTCTGGCGGGCGCGTCGGTCATCGGAGCGCCGAAAGGTAGGCGGCCATGGCGTCAAGCTCCTCGGCGTCCAGCATCGCGAAGGCGGGCATCGCGTGGCCGGGCTTGTGGGCGGGGCGCGTCGGCGATGAAGCGCACGAGGTTGTCCGGCGTGTTGGGCCGCATGGCCGCGCCGAGCGTGCGCCGTTCGCCGAAGCGCGTGAGGTCGGGGC
>NZ_JBNFNU010000171.1:0-8521 GCF_057364445.1 Xanthobacter sp. BG11Y11_SDJG | reverse complement strand
GCCGCCGGGCCTGGAGCGGCGGCGGCCGGCGACAGGCTCAGGCCGAGCGCCAGTGCGGCGGCGGCGATGCCGGCGCGGTCGGCCGCGGGTGCAAACGCAAAGCGGCGGCGCCATCCGGCACCGCCGCGCAGAGACAGGATGATCGGCGCACCGCGCACCGCAGCCTCGCCTTCCCGCCTCACTGGGCGGCTTCGGTGGCCACCAGCTTCCAGTTGGGGTCGCGGGCGCCGAGTTCGCGGGCGAAGGTCCACACGTCGGTCACGTCGGCCACCGTGTCGGGGCTGCCGTCCACCACCGAGCCGTCGCGCGCCCGCGTCACCGAGATCAGCTTGGAGACGAAGCGCACCGTCAGCTGGGCGTTGCGCCCGCGCACTGTTGCGTCCTGGAGCTCGGCGCGCTCGATGGAGACGAAGTGCGATTCCATGGTTTCGCCGCGGCTCTCGCGGTCGGCGATGGCGGCGACGAAGCCCTCATAGACGTCCTTCGCCAGCAGATCCTTGAGCAGCTTGCGGTCGCCGGCCGCGAACGCGGTGACGATCATCTCGTAGGCCGCCTTGGCGCCGGTCAGGAAGTGCTTGGCGTCGAAGTCGCTCTCCTGGCGGGCGATCTCGTCGAGCGCCGCGGCTATGGCGGTGCCCTCCTCGGTCACGCCCTCCCAGCGGAAGCCGGCGGGCTCGGGCTCGTCCGCGACGCCGCCGGACACGGGCGAGGCCGGGGTGCGCTCGGGCAGCGTCACCACGTTGCTCTCGGGCGCCGGCTGCGGCGGCGCGCGGCATCGCGGGAATAGGGGATCGTAAGGCGGCCGCTCGCGCCCGGTGCGCTGGCCGAGCACGCTGCGCAGCCGCACGAAGATGAACACGGCCAGAGCCAGGAAGATGATCGTGTAGATGTCGAGCACTGCGCTTCGCCATGCCTTGCGCCCCGGCGACCCCCGCCTCCGGGACATCGTTGCCTCGTTAAAGGCCGGTGCCCGGCTGCCTCGCAAGGCGCGGAACCCGACCTCTCGAACCGGAGGACGCCGCGGCGGTCCATGCCGCATCCCGCGCCGCGCGCCTCCCACCTTCCGGATACGCACGGCCCGCCCGTTGGACGTCGCCATTCGCATACCCTGCCTTATGTACGTCGCCTGCGGCCGAGCGCCAGACCCCAGCGGCACGCCGCGCGCGTTTTCCGACACCTTACGGCAGGGGAAGACGCGGCGCCACCTCCGCTCGCAGCCGCGAAGCGACCCGATTGACCGTCCGGACGACCTACCATACTCTTGATCAAAACGATTAGAATTCGGCCGCAGAGCCGTGCTCAGGGAGAAAACGCCACATGCGCCGCCTTCTTGCCGCGGGGCTTGCCCTCGCATTTTCCGCGTTTGCCGCCCCCGCTTCCGCCGCCGGATATCCCGACCGGCCGATCACCATGGTCGTGCCGTGGGGTGCCGGAGGCGGCACCGACGCGGTGGCGCGCATCGTCGCATCGCTGCTGGAGCGCGACCTCGGCCAGCCCGTGGCGGTGGTGAACCGCACCGGCGGCCAGGGCGTGGTGGGCCACCAGGCGATCGCCGACGCGGCGCCGGACGGCTACACGCTCGGCCTCATCACGGTGGAGATCGCCATGATGCACTGGGCCGGGCTCACCCCGCTCACCCCCGCCTCCTACACCCCGCTGGCGCTGATGAACGAGGACCCGGCCGGCGTGCAGGTGCGCACCGACGCGCCCTACAAGACGGCGCAGGAGCTGCTCGACGACATCAAGAAGAACCCCGGCAAGTTCAAGGCTTCCGGCACCGGCCAGGGCGGCATCTGGCACCTCGCGCTCGCCGGCATGCTGTCCTCGCTGATGATGGACCCGGCGAGCGTGCCGTGGGTGCCCTCCAACGGCGCGGCGCCGGGCCTGCAGGATCTCGTCGCCGGCGGCGTCCAGGTGGTCACCTGCTCGCTGCCCGAGGCGCGCTCGCTGATCGACGCCGGCCGCGTGAAGAGCCTCGCCATCATGAGCCCCGAGCGCTCCAAGCTGATGCCCAACATCCCCACCCTCAAGGAGGCCACGGGCTCGGATTGGGCGATCGGCGCCTGGCGCGGCGTCGCCGCCCCCAAGGGACTGCCGGCGGACGTGTCGGCGAAGCTCCAGGCGGCGCTGAAGAAGGCCTATGAGAGCAAGGACTACCAGGACTTCCTGTCGAGCCGCGGCTTCGGCGGAAAATATGCCGACGGGCCCGGCTTCGGCGCCTTCATGGCCGCGGCGGACGCATCGCTCGGCAAGGTGATGAAGGAGGTGGGGCTCGCGAAGTAGCGCGCCGCCGCCCACCCTGCCCCACCCGCAAGAGGCGGTGCCATGCGCGTCAGCGACCTCATCGTGGGCCTTCTGGTCCTCATCGGCGCGGCGGCGCTCTATGCCGCCGCCTCCACCTTCCCGCCCATCCCCGGCCAGCAGTACGGGGCGGACGTGTTCCCGACGCTGACGGCGGCGGGGCTCGCCGCGTGCGGCTTCATTCTGTGCGCCGGCGCGGTCCGCGCCGGCCCGTTCCCGCTCGCGCAGGCGACCTGGATCCGCGAGCCCGGCGCCCTGCCGCGCGCCCTCGCCACCATCGCGCTCACCGCCGCCTATCTGGTGCTGGCGCCCCTGCTCGGCTTCATCCCGGCGGCGAGCCTGGTGCTCGCCGGCCTGTTCCTGCTGGTCCGGGTGCCGCTCAAGGTGGCGGTGCCGGTGGCGCTCGCCACCGCGCTCGTGACCTGGTGGGCCTTCGCCCACGGCCTGCGCGTGCCGCTGCCGCGCGGCTTCATCGAAGGGTATCTGTGATGAACGCCATCGAGGCCGGCATCGCCATGGTGATGCGGTGGGACGTGATCCTCACCATTCTGGCAGCCTCGGCGTTCGGCATGGTCGTGGGCGCCATTCCCGGCCTCACCGCCACCATGGCGATCGCGCTTCTGGTGCCCATCACCTTCTTCATGGAGCCGCTGCCGGCGGTGGGCGCCATGATCGCCTGCTCGGCCATGGCGATCTTCGCCGGCGACATTCCCTCGACCCTGATGCGCATGCCCGGAACGCCGGCCTCCGCCGCCTATACGGAGGAGTGCTACGCCATGACCCGCAAGGGCCAGGCGGAGGTGGCGCTCGGCGCCAACGTGCTGTTCTCCGCGCTCGGCGGGCTGTTCGGAACCTTCATCCTCATCCTCGCGGCGCCGCTGCTCGCCGAAGTGGCGCTCGGCTTCTCCTCGTTCGAATATTTCTGGCTGGCGCTGCTGGGGCTCGCCTGCGCCATCTTCATCGGCGCGGGTTCGCCGGTGAAGGGGCTCATCTCGCTGCTGCTGGGCCTGTTCATCGCCCAGGTGGGCATCGACAATCCGGGCGGCCTGCCGCGCTTCACCTTCGGCTCGACGGAGCTGCTCGGCGGCATCGACTTCATCCCCGCCATGATCGGCCTGTTCGCCATGTCGGAGGTGATCCGCACCATGGCCACCGGCGCCCGCGACTGGAACGTCAAGCAGGTCTCCATGGGCAACCCGCTCAAGGGCTGGGGGACCATGTTCGTGAAGTACTGGCCGCAGCAGATCCGCGGCAATCTCACGGGCACCGCCATCGGCATCCTGCCCGGCGCGGGGGCGGACATCGCCGCATGGGTGTCCTACGCCACCAGCCGCAAATTCTCGAAGACGCCGGAAAAATTCGGCACCGGCCATGTGGAGGGCATCATCGAGAGCACGTCCTCCAACAATGCGGCGCTGGCGGGCGCCTGGGTGCCGGCGCTGGTGTTCGGCATTCCCGGCGACAGCATCACCGCGGTGGTGATCGGCGTGCTCTATCTCAAGGGCCTCAATCCCGGGCCGATGCTGTTCGTGAACAATCCGCAGACCATCTATGCCGTGTTCACCATCTTCATCCTCGCCAATCTCATGATGATCCCGCTCGGCCTCCTGGCGCTGAAGGCGGGAACCGCGCTGCTGCGCTTCCCGCGCCGCATCCTGATCCCGATCATCCTCATGTTCTGCATCGTCGGCTCGTATGCGGTGAACAATTCCGCCTACGGCGTGGTGCTGATGCTGGTGTTCGGCGTGCTCGGCTTCCTCATGGAGGAGCACCAGATCCCGATCGCCCCCTGCGTGCTCGGCATTGTGCTCGGCAAGCTGCTGGAGGAGAGCTTCGTCACCTCCATGATCAAGGCGGACGGCAACCTCCTTGCCTTCTTCGAGCGGCCGATCTCCGGCACGCTCGGAGCGCTCACCATCCTGGTGTTCGTGTGGCCCATCTGGTCGAGCCTGCGGGCGCGGCGGAACACCGGCGCGGCGTAGGGGCCGCGGTCCGGCGGTCCGATCCCGGCCCCGCCGGAACGGCCCCGCGGGGCAAGGCCGGCGCGAATGGGCATTGCTCGGGTCGAGCCGCAGGCCAGGCCTACTCCGCCGCGGCCCGCCGCTTCTTCGGCTCCACCGGCGCCGGCTCGATCAAGGCGCGGCATTCCTCGGCGGTGAAGGGCTCGCCGAAGACGAGGCCCTGGGCGTACTCGCAGCCCAGCTCCGCCATTTCCGCCGCCTCCTGCTCGCGCTCCAGGCCCGAGGCGATGACGTCCATGCCGAGGTCGTGGGCGAGGTCCACCAGCGCGCCGACGATCACCGGCCGCGCCGCCCGGGCCGGGCCCTTGGCGGTGTCGTGCACGAAGCGCTGGTCGATCTTGATGGCGTCCACCGGGAAGCGCTGCAGATAGGGCAGCGACGAATAGCCGGCGCCGAAGTCCGACAGGCACAGCCCCGCGCCCAGCTCGCGCATGCGCGCCAGCACCACGGCGGCGTATTCCGGATTCTCCATCACCAGGCTCTCGGCCACCTCCAGCTTCAGCGAGCCGACCGCCACCGCGTTGCGGGCGAGCACCGACTTCAGGTCCTGGATCAGATCGTGCCGCAGGAGCTGGCGCGAGGAGACGTTGACGTGCATGAACAAAGGCGGGTCCACCCGCAGCATGCGCTGCCACTGGCCGAGCTGGCGCGCGGCCTTGTCGAGCACGAACAGGCCGAGGTCGAGCACCAGCCCGGTCTCCTCCGCGAGGCGCCAGAACTCGGAGGCCGCCAGTTCGCCGAGCCGCGGATGGTTCCAGCGCACGAACGCCTCGAAGCCGCCGATCGCCCGGTCCTCCAGGCGCACCACCGGCTGGTAGCGCACCGAGATCTCGTTCTTCGAGAGCGCCTGGCGCAGCTCGGCCTCCAGCACCACGCGGTCGATCTTCTGCTGGCGCATGGCCGGGCGGAATACCTCGATGCGGTCGCCGCCGATGCGCTTGGCGTAGTACATGGCGAGTTCGGCGTCCTTGAGCACCTCGTCGCGCTTGCCGACCTCCGGGCCGGAGAGCACGAGGCCGATCGAGGCGGTCACGAACACCTCCTTGTCGGCGAAGGTGATGGGCGCGCGCAGCGAGCGGCGCAGCGTGTCGGCGAAGGTGGTGATGCGCTCGGGGTCGCGCTCGGACATCAAGATCAGGCCGAACTGGTCGCCGGCCATGCGGGCCAGCGTGTCCTGCGGCTTCATCAGGCGCATGAGGCGCCGCGCCACGGTGAGCAGGATGGAATCGGCCATCGCCATGCCGACCTTGACGTTGACCTCCTTGAACCGGTCGAGGTCGATCACCATCACGGTCGGCTTCACCTTCTCGTCCAGCTTGGCGAAGGTGAGCGCCTGCTCGAGCCGGTCGAGGAACAATTCGCCGTTGGGCAGGCCGGTCAGGTTGTCGCGCACCGCGTCGTGCAGCAGGCGCTCGGCGGCGATGCGCTCGCCGGTGACGTCGGTGAGGGTGCCGATGCAGCGCACCACTTCGCCGTCCGCGCCCACCACCGGGCGGGCCTTCAGGTTGAAGGTGAGATAGTGGCCGTCGATGGCCCTCAGGCGGAAGTCCTGGTCGATGCGCCCGCGCCGCTGGTCGATGATGCCGTCGAGCGTCGCCCGGAAGCGGTCGCGGTCGGCCGGGTGGAGCACCTCCAGCCAGCCCGCCGCCTCGGTCTCCAGCGAATGGCGCTTGAGGCCAAGCGCCTCCTCCGCCTCGGGCGAGGTGTAGATGCGGTCGGTGTCGACGTCCCAGTCCCACACCATGAGGCCCGAGCCGGCGAGCGCCAGCGCGCGGCGCTCCAGCTCCGAGGCCGAGCCCTGCACCCCGCCGATGCCGGCGAAGGCGTGCTGCATGACCGTGAAGCCGATCAGCATGACGATCAGCACCAGGCCGCCCGAGAGCGCGGCCGCGGCCAGGTCGTTGGTGACGAGGCCGGCTACGGTCATCCCGGCCATCACCACCCAGACCACCAGCAGCGACCAGGTGGGGATGATGAGCACCGCGCGGTCGTAGCCGTGCTGGGACAGCCAGATCACCACCGCGAGCCCGGCCACCGCCACCGCGAGCAGCGACAGGCGGGCGATGCCGGCGGCGACCGGCGCGTCGAGGATGGCGAGCACCACCAGCGCCGCGAGGAAGGTGAGCCAGCCCGCCGCCACGTGCACGTAGCGCACATGCCAGCGGTTGAGGTTGAGATAGGCGAACAGGAACACCAGCAGCGTCGCGGCGAGGATCGCCTCGCCGGCCGCGCGCCAGAACTGCTCGGCGATGGGCGAAAGGCCGAACACCTTCGACCAGAAGGCGAAATCGAGGCCGATATAGCCGAGCACCGCCCAGGCGAGCGCCGCCGCCGCCGGGAACATCACCGAGCCCTTCACCACGAACAGGATGGTGAGGAACAGGGCGAGCAGGCCGGCGATGCCGATGACGATGCCGTGGTAGAGCGTGAAGGCGTTGACCCGGTCCTTGTAGGCGTCGGGCTTCCACATATAGAGCTGCGGCAGGTTCGGGCCGCCCAGCTCGGCGACGAAGGTGACGGTGGAGCCGGGGTCGAGCGTCACCAGAAACACGTCGGCGTCGGGCGAGGCCTGCCGCTCGGGCTTGAAGCCCTGGCTCGGGGTGAGCGAGACGAGGCGGCGGTTGCCGAGATCGGGCCAGAACAGACCCGAGCCGACCATCCGGTAATAGGGCGCGACGATCAGGCGGTCGACCTGCTCGTCGGTGTTGTTGGAGAGCGCGAAGGCGATCCAGTCCACCTGATTGCGCCCGTCGGCGCTGCGCACCTCGATGCGGCGCACGACCCCCTCCGAATCGGGCGCGGTGGACAATTGGATGCGGTCGCTGTCGGTGGTCTGCCGCTGCACCGCGGGCAGGAGGTCGATCAGGTTCGCGTCGAGGCGCACGGCGACGGCATCCACCGCCCGGGCATCGCCGGGGGTGGCAAGCAAAGCGCGATCGCCATGAGGACGACAAGGACAACCTGCAAATCCGGGCCTCCGCACCCGCCGTCCGGACGGGCCGGACCAGTCTTCAAGCGCGGTCCGGCCGCCTGACCGGCGCTCGAACCCGGCGTCCCCCACCCTTGCGAGGCCGTCGGCCGCCACGCGGGCTGCCCCGCCGGCCGAAGGCTACGCGGCCGAAGACGCGCTTGCCAGCGCGCATGGCGCCAGCCGAAGCGTGTGCTCTATCCAGGCCGTTGGACCGAAGCAAGGCAATCGGCCAAGCTGCGGCCTGCCTCCCCGTCCGATGGCCTCTGCCCCTGTGCCCGCTGAGCGTGAGGGAAGCGCACCCGAACTGGCACCTTAAGCGGGACCTGGAGCGACGGAAATCCCTTTTTCGCCTGTCCCATGGGCAGCACGGCGGCGTGGCTGACAATCGGGCACCGCGTCGCCGCGTTGGCCGCCGAAACCAAGTTCACGAAGCCGTGATGTCGTCGAACCCCGATGCTGTCCGCCGACGGCAAGGTCGCGTCGGGGCGGAAGGATTTCTTCCCGGCGCCGCACGCGGCACAATGGCAGATACCCGCGCCGCGTTCCGGCGCGGAGCGGTCCCGCTCCCGCGGGACGCCCGTCATGGAGGCGATCATGGAGGAAGACCGTCCCGCTCCGCCCCCCGAGCCGATCGCCGGGGCCGACCTGTCGCGGCTCTCGGTGGCCGAGATCGAGGCGCGCATCGCCGAGCTGAAGGCGGAGATCATCCGTCTAGAGGAGACGCTTGCGCGCAAGAAGGCGTCGCTGGACGCCGCGAACGCGGCCTTCAAGCTCTGAGTCGGGCCGGAGAAGGGCCCCCCGAGGCTCGGCGGCAGCGCGGTACGGCACCCGGAGGGGGCAGGGCTTTTATCCCCAAGCCGTTAATCTCCCGTTAATTTTCGCCGCTCATAATCGTTGCTGTCCGACGAAGGTGATTCTCCCGGACATCTGGCAACTCTCCCTGTCAGACTACAGAGCCGCCGCAAGGCGGCTCTTCTTTGCGTCCCGCCCCCGCAATCCCCGTTATTTGCCGCCCGGGCCGCCTTTACGCCGGCCCGCCTCCGGCGCATGTCTGCCCGGTGCTCCACCCGCTGCTGCGGGGGACAGGATGGCGGCGGATCATGGGACGTTCCGGTCAGACACGGGAGAGGGCGGATCGGCTGGCTGGGCTCGTCACCGACGTGCTCGACGCCGCCGGGGCACGCGCGGCTGACGCTCGCCCGCCTCGCCGGGCGCCTGCGGAGCCATC
>NZ_JBNFNU010000170.1:0-8540 GCF_057364445.1 Xanthobacter sp. BG11Y11_SDJG | reverse complement strand
CCGCGCCAGCTCGGCCGCGTCGGCAAAGCGTCCGCCGCCTTCGCCCTCCGTGCCGACCGAAGTCGGTGTCGCAGAAGCGGCACTGCGCCTCGGCGCGGTGCTCCTCGCGCCCGGACCACAGGTTGCAGCCCGCGAAGCGGCAGAACACGGCCGCGCGCCCGGCCTGGGCGCCCTCGCCCTGGAGCGTCTTGAACATCTCTTTCACGGAATAGGCCATGGGCCGACGGCTTTAGACCAGCTGTCGCCGCGAGAGAAGCCCGCGGCGCGCCGGTGCGTCTCTGGAGCGAGCGCCTATTGTGCCGCGGCCGGCGCCGGGGCTGGGGCGGGCTGGGCGCCGGGAATGGCGGAGACCCGGTCCAGGCCGACGATGTGCACGCCCTCCATCTGCACCGTGGAGGGCAGGGCGCCCGAGCCCGCCTGCTGCGCCAGCCGGCCGCGCAGTTCCGGCGCCATGGCGGCCAGCTGGGCGAACTTGCCGTGGTTGAAGCTGTCCAGCGCCTTCACGTCGGTCATGTCGATGACCACGGCGCCGAGGTCCACCAGCTCGGTGTCGTTGGTGTAGGCGCCGAGGCGGGTCTTGCCGCCGGCGATGAAGTCCGAGAAGCCCAGCGCCTTGTCGTCGCGCGAGACGATCACCACGAACGGCTTCGCCGGCTTGCCGAAGCGCTTCAGCTGGGACTTGAACACGTCCACGTCGATGTCGGGCGCGGCGAGGATCACCTGGCCGACGCGCTCCACCGGCAGCCCCTTGCCGGAGATGCGGATCTGGCGCAGCGCCTCCACCGTCACCCAATTGCCCATGGAGTGGGCGAGGAGCGAGACCTCTTCGGCATTGCTGGCGAAGGCGAGGCGCAGCGTCTCCTCCAGCGCGTCGCGCGCCGCGGTGGCGCTGTTGTTGTCGTAGACATAGGCCTCGGTGGTGGCGCGCGAGGCCCAGGTGAACAGCAACGGCACGCCCTCGCCGCCGGAATCCGCCGCCATCTGCGACAGCCGGTAGAGCGCCTCGGCATATTGCGTGTTGTAGCCGTGGATGAAGACGAAGACCTTCTTCTGCCCCTTCGGCCGCTTCGCCAGCTCGGCGTTCAGCTCGGCGAGGAATTGCTGCGGCGTGTCGCGATAGATGGCCTCGCGCACCACCATGTCGGTCTCGGGATTGCCGGGCTGCGCCTTCGGCCATTCGATCGCGCCCGGCTTGTGGGCCGGCGGCACGGACATCTGCACCGTGGCGAAGGAGAGCGGCGCGCGCTCGCCATTGTAGAAGGTTCCGGGCCGCGGGTCGCGGGCACGGGTGGAGGCGACCAGAATGGTCTGCGGCTTGGCGCCGGGGACGGCGGTCATGGCGATCGGGGTGAGGGCATCGGGGCCGGGCCGGTCGGCGCATCCGCCGAGCCCCAGGGCAAGCGCGAGCGCGACGACGACGCGCGGCGCCCAATGCCGCGGCCCGGCGTCCCATCCCCGCTTCCGCGCGCCGCGGCGCGACGTCCTCACACATGGTCACAGCCACTTGGGTTCCCCCTTGCCCTTGCCTATAGCAGAGCCTGAGGCGGGTTGCGCAATCGACGATTTCCAGCCGCAGCGGCGCGGAGGTTGAAAAAAGGGTTAACGCAAGGTTGTCAGGCGGCGGAGTTGATTGCGCCAACGCCGAAAATGATGCGGCAGATCATTAGTAGGATTGCGCCTGCGCAAATCCCGCTTGCGTTCCGCGCCCTCGCAACGCTGGGCGGCCCGGCCTATCTCGGGGGAGACAGACGCGGAGGCAGGCCTCCGCCCGGAGGACACCATGCAGCTCACAGGCATCCACCATCTCACCGCCGTGACCGCCCAGGCCGCCGCCAACCACCGCTTCTATACCGGCACGCTCGGCATGCGGCTGGTGAAGAAGACCGTGAACCAGGACGACACCTCGGCCTACCATCTGTTCTACGCGGACGGCCTCGCCAATCCCGGCACCGACCTCACCTTCTTCGACTGGCCGGTGGCGCGCGAGCGGCGCGGCACGCATTCCATCGTGCGCACCCATCTGCGGGTCGCGGACGATGCGGCGCTCGATTTCTGGGCCGGCCGTCTCGCCGATGCGGGCGTCGCCCATGGCGGCATCGAGACCCGCGACGGGCGCAACCAGATCCTGTTCGAGGATTTCGAGGGCCAGCGCCTCGGCCTCGTGGTGGACGGCGGCAAGGGTCCCGGCGTGCCGTGGGAGAAGAGCCCAGTCCCCGCGCCGCACCAGGTGCGCGGCCTCGGGCCGATCACCATGTCGGTGCCGGACCTGCGCTCCACCGGCGTCATCCTGAAGGAGGTCATGGGCCTCAAGCAGGTGCGCGAATATGCCAGCGAGGACGGGCGCGCGGTCCATGTGTTCGAGATGGGCGAGGGCGGCCCCGCCGCCGAGCTTCACGTGAAGGTGGAGCCGGGCCTGGAGCCGGCCGTCCAGGGCGCCGGCTCGGTGCACCATGTGGCGTTCCGCGTGCCCACCTTCGACCAGTATGACGACTGGGCGGCGCGGCTGAAGGAGCTGCGCATCCCGAACTCGGGCAAGGTGGACCGCTTCTACTTCCGCTCGCTCTATTTCCGCGAGCCCAACGGCGTCCTGTTCGAGCTTGCCACCGACGAGCCCGGCTTCACCGCCGACGAGCCGCTGGCGACGCTGGGCGAGAGCCTGTCGCTGCCGCCCTTCCTCGAAGGGCGCCGGGCGCAGATCGAGGCCAATCTCAAGCCGCTCTGAGGCGGTCCCGAAGACGAGGCCCGGCCGGTCCCCCGGCCGGGCCTTTGCGTGCCCGGGAGGTTCAAGCGCGGCGCGGCGCCAGAGGCGGGAAATGCAGGCCGCCGGCGATCCGGTTCCAGGCATTGATGGTGGCGACGGACACCATCAGGTGCATCGCCTCCGCCTCGGAGAATTCCGCCAGCAGCGCCGTGTGGGCGTCCGCCGTGACCGGCGCCGCGGCCATCAGCGTCACCCGTTCGGCGAAGGCGAGCGCAGCGCGCTCGCGGGCCGAGAACACCGGCGCGTCGCGCCAGGCGGCGACGAGGTCGAGCTTGTCCTGGGCGATCCCCAGCCGGCGCGCCACGTCGAGGTGGAAGGCGAGGCAGAAGGCGCAGCCATTGATCTGCGACACGCGCAGCTTGACGATCTCGATCAGGTCCTTCTCCAGCCCCGCATCCTCCACCGACTTGGTGAGGGCACGCAGCGCCGCCACCGCCGCCGGCGCGGTCTCCTGGAAGCGGGCATAGGAAAAAGGCGGGGTCTGCGTCTCGTTCGGCGTCGTCATACGGCTTGCGTCCCTTTTGGTGGGGTTCGTCGGCGCAGACATAGCACGGCTGCGGCCTTGCCCGCCCAAGGGGTTGCGGCGAATCTCGGTTGAAGCACGGTGTCCTGCGGTTGTACCTTTCGCTTCCGGTCCGCTTCCGGTGCGCGGCCGGCACGGGGTGGCAAGGCGGCGATGGCGGCATTCGACGATCTCGATGTCCTGGACGGTCTCTACGAGGCGGCGGTGCTGCCCGAATTGTGGCCCGAAGCCATCGCCCGGTGCGGCGCGCAGGTCGGCGGCATCGGCGCGGTGATGTTCATGGCCCGTGCCGGCCAGACGCACGGCTTCGCCTCGCCGAACCTGAAGGCCAAGTTCGACGAGTGGGTCGCCTCCGGCGCCATGGGCTACAATCCCCGCATCGAGCGGGCCATGGCGCGGCCGGACCTGCCGGTGGTGCGCGACCAGGATTTCTTCACGGCGGAGGAGATCGAGACGCTTCCCTATTTCCAGACCGTGCGCAGCTACGGCGTCGGCTGGTCTGTGGCGCTGAAGCAGCCGCTGCCGGACGATGCCTTCACCATCCTCAGCCTGGAGCGGCCCGGCACCGAGGCGGCGTTCGGCGACGATGCCGTGCGCTGGCTGCTCGGCATGAAGCCCCATGTGGCGCGGGCGGCGGTGGCCTCCACACGTCTCGCGCTGGAGCGGCTCGCGGCGACCCTCAATGCCTTCACCACGCTCGGCATTCCGGCGGCCACCGTGGCGCCGGGCGGGCGGATGATCGACGCCAATCCCGCCTTCGGCCGGTTCCTCGGCACGGTGTTCCTGGACCGCCGCGTCCGCCTCGGCCTCATCGAGCGCGGCGCGGACACGCTGCTCGGCGAGGCGCTGGGGCGCCTTCATCGCGATCTGTGGTCGAAGGCGGTGGGTTCGATCCCGGTGCGGGCGGGCGAGGAGCACGGCCCGCTCGTGGTCCATGTGGTGCCCATGCGCCGCAGCGCGCACGATGTCTTTGCCGGTGCCGGCGCGCTGCTGGTGGTGAGCGAACTGGGGGCGACGGCAACCCTCGACGCCGCGCTGATCCAGGCGCTGTTCGACCTGACGCCGGCCGAGGCGCGGGTGGCCCGCATGCTCGCCGACGGCGCGGAGGTCGGCGCGATCGCCGCGGCGCTGGGCCTGTCGGACAGCACCGTGCGGGGTCACCTCAAGGCGGTGTTCCGCAAGTGCGGGGTCCACCGCCAATCGGAACTGGTGGCGCTGCTGCGGCCGCCCGTTGCGCCGCCGGCGCGCTGATCCATGCTCAGCCGCGCTCCTCCAGCGGGTGGGTGCGCAGGCGCATGGGATCGTAGAACGGCGTGCGCACCACATTGGCCTCGAAGGTCGCGTCCCCGTCCGTGACGGTCAGCGCGGTGCCCAGCGCCGTCACGGTGGGGATGAGCGAGACCAGCGCCAGCGACTTCATGAGGTGGCGGCTGTAGGTGGTGGAATTCACCACGCCGACCTCCTCCCCGTCCTTGAAGATCTTCGCGCCGGGCGTGACCGCCTTGGGCGCCAGCACCTCGAGGCCGGCCTGATGGGTGCGCTCGGTGCCCTTGCGCTTCACCAGCGCCGCCTTGCCGCGGAAGTCCGGCTTGGACAGGTCCACCGACCAGTCCATCAGCACCTCGAAGGGCGTGGTGTCCGTGTGCGGCATGTCGAACGGGAAGAAGAGCAGCGCGCCTTCCACCCGCACGATGTCGAGGCAGTCCCACGAGACTGCCATGGCGCCGAAGGGCTTGCCGGCTTCCAGGATCTTGTCCCAGAGCGCCACCGCGTCCTGCGCCGCGCAGAACACCTCGTAGCCGCGCTCGGCCGAATAGCCGCCGCGCGCCAGCGAGACCGGCGTGCCGAACAGCGTGGTCTTGCCATGGCCGAAATAGGGGAGCGCCTTCAGGTCCATGGGCGTGTGGGGGCTGAGGATGTCGAGCGCCAGCGGCCCCTGGAGCGAGAGGATGTGCACGTCGTCGTCGCGCGCGAAGGCGACGTCGAAGTCCTTCGCCACCTCGGGCAGCGCCTCCTCCAGCGCGCCGCCGCCATGGGACAGGCGGAATGCGTTCGGCCCGTCCACATAGACCAGCACGTCGTCGATCAGCCCGCCCTCGTCGTCGACGATGGAGGAGATCATGGAGCGGCCGGCGGGAATCTTGGCGATGTCGGCGGTCAGAAGCCGGTTGAGGAAGGCGAGGGCGTCCGTGCCGGAGACAGTGATGATCTTCAGCGCCGAGACGTCGATGAGGCCGGCGCGATAGCGCACCGCCTCCGTCTCCAGATAGGGATCGGTGGCGTAATGCTGCGGGATGGCCATGTTGTTCCAGGACTCTTCGAGCCTCGAGCCCAGCTCCCGGTGACGCCCGTTGAGGATGGATTGCCTCCAGACGGTCTCGGTCATGCCTTCCCCCTGCGTGTCCCGCGATTGCCGGGCGCCGCGCGCCTGCGGTGCCGCTCCGGCCGCGCATCCTTGTCGGCGCGCTCTTCTGTGTCAATTACTTTTCCGGAGAAGAAATTTTTTGCGCTCTTTGCCCGATCCTTGCGCGGCACAATCCCGGCCAATCCACACCTGTGTCGCGGTACGCCCAATATTTCATCCGTGGTTGCCCAATTCTTCGACTTGAACGTTGCGGCTCCGGTGGCATCTTGTTTCTACGCCGTCAAAAAATTCACTCAGGAGAACAGGCGGCCACCTTCAACGGCCGGGTCAGGGACCCGCGGCAGAGGCAGCTGGAGCCAGGTGATGTCCGAAACCAAGATGTGGGGCGCGGAGCCGTTCTGGGGCCTCGGATTCGAGTGGGACCCCCAATGGCTGCTCTCGCCGGCCCAGAAGGCGCTGCAGGCGCAGCTCATCGCGCTGTGCGAATCCACCCTGCGCGCCAACGCCATCGAAAGCGACGCGGACTACATCTATCCGCGCAAGAATTTCGAGGCGCTGGCCTCGCTCGGCCTGCTCTCGCTCAACGTGCCCAAGGAACTGGGCGGCCTCGGCGAAAATCATGTGTGCGCCGCCATGGTGGTGGAGACCATCGCCCGCTACGGCTGCCCCTCCACCGCCATGTGCTACACCATGCATCTCGGCGCGGTGGCGGCGGCGCTCCTGCGCCACCACGACAACCCGCTGCTCACCGACATCCTGAAGCGGCTGGACGCCGACGTGCTGATCGGCACGCTCTCTTATTCCGACCCCGAGACCGGCTCGCACTTCTGGTACCCGATCTCGTCGAAGGCCGAAGCCCATGGCGACGGCTGGAAGGTGACCAAGAAGGCCTCCTGGACCACCTCCGGGGGCTTTGCCGACTGGTATATCGTGCAGACCACCAGCCCCGGCTTCTCCGGCGACTATTCCGACCTCTCCTGCTTCCTCGTCACCAAGGACGCGGTGAAGGCCAACCCCTCCGAGTGGGACGGCCTCGGCCTCAGGGGTAACCAGTCCGGACCCATCGTGGTGGAGAACGCCATCCTGGCGAAGGAGGCCATGGTCGGCCCGATCGGCGACGGTGCGAAGTCCAATGACGAGGTGGTGGACCCGTTCTTCCTCACCTGTTCGTCCGCCTGCTGGAACGGCATTTCGCTCGCGGTCATCGACATCGCCAAGCGCCACACCACCCGCAAGACCCACAATGACGTGGGCATGCGCGTCGCCGACTATCCCACCATCCAGGACTATGTGGGCGAGGCGATCATGGACACGAACGCCTGCCGCGCCTTCGACTTCCAGATGGCGCAGGCGCTCGACGCCGTGACCAACAATTGCGACTGGTCGATCCACAAGGACCTCGACGCGCTGCCGCGCGCCAGCCTGCTGCACTGGCTGTGGCAGGTGAAGTTCGAGGCGGCCAAGAACGTCGCCCACGTGGTGGACAAGATGCTCCACGCCACCGGCGGCACCGGCTTCCGTCCGGCGCTGCAGATCGAGCGCTATCTGCGCGACGGCAAGGCCGGCTGGGTGATGGGGCCCACCAACGAGGTGCTGCGCCAGTTCGTCGGCAAGGCCTCGCTGCTCGGCTTCGAGGTGCTGGACTATTGGAACAAGTCCATCAACCACCGGGTGCTCAACAACGAGATCAAGAAGATGGACGACGCGGAAAAGCGCGCCTTCGCCGAGAAGCTGCTGGCGGAGATTGAGCCGGCCAAGGTGGCGTGAGGGGCGGCTGCGGCGGCGGCAAAGTGGAAGCGGCGGCGCGGTTCCCCTCTCCCCTTGTGGGAGAGGGTGCCGAGCGGAGCGAGGCGGGTGAGGGGTCCGCGCGCGCGGGGTGTCCCCTCTCCCGCAGGGCCATGACACCCCTCACCCTGCCCTCTCCCACACGGCGAGAGGGGCAAAAGGGCGAGGTGTGGACCAAAAACAGCCGTCCTGCTCCGGCTTGACCGGAGCATCCGTTCGCGGCGGCTTGGGATGGGCGGGCCATGGGCCCGCCGGTCGAGCCGGAGGGCGACGGCGGGATGGTGGGCGCGGCGCGGGTCATGCAGGCGGAGCGAAATTGTCTTACAATAGCGGCGTGGATCCATATTCGAGAGAGCCATTGCCATGACCGCCATTGATCTCGACGCCCGTTTCGATCCGCGCGAACTGCGCAACGCTTTGGGCCGCTTCGCCACCGGCATCGCCGTGGTGGCGGCCCATGACGAGGAAGGCCCCATGGGGGTGACGGTGAACTCGTTCTCCTCCGTCTCCCTGGACCCGCCGCTGATCCTGTTCTCCATGGCGCGCGGCCTGCTCTCGCTGCCGCGCTTCGAGAAGGTGGAGGCCTATGCGGTGAACATCCTGCTGGAGGGCCAGGAGGCGATCTCCAACAGCTTCTCGCGCCCCGGTGCCGACAAGTTCGCCGGCATCGACTGGGTCAAGGGCGTCACCGGCGCTCCCAAGCTCAGGCCCACGCTCGCCACCTTCGAGTGCGTGCCCTACGCGCATTATGACGGCGGCGACCACGTCATCTTCGTCGGCCGCGTGGTGCATCTCCACGTGGAGGACGAGGGCAGCCCGCTGCTCTATTTCCGCGGCAGCTACCGGCTGCTCGCCACGGTCGAGAAAGGCTAGCGCATGGACGCCGTCGTCACGCCCGCTCCCGCCCTCCCGCCCGGCGCCCTGCGCCGCCACACGGTGCGGGCGGGGGTGCGCGGCCTTCGCGCTCAAGGCGGGCGACGGCGTCACCATCACCGATCCCGAAGGGCTCCAGAGCGCCCTCCTCTTCGCGCTCGACGGCGCGGGCGACGCCGCTGCGCGGCTCGGCCTTGCCGCCGCCGGGGCGGTGGCGGCGACCGCGCGTGCCG
>NZ_JBNFNU010000169.1:0-8623 GCF_057364445.1 Xanthobacter sp. BG11Y11_SDJG | reverse complement strand
CCGCCTCCTGTCGGCGGTCATCGGCGCGCTCGGCCTCGGCGCCTATGGGTGGAACCGCGACCGCGAGACCGCCGCCGCCCCCACCCTCCAGACCCAGCGCGTCGCCCGCGGCGACATCGAGCAGCAGGTGACCGCGCTCGCCGTGGTCGAGCCCAAGACCTATGTGGACGTGGGCACCCAGGTGTCCGGCCTGCTGCGCAAGATCCATGTGGAGATCGGCGACGAGGTGAAGAAGGGCGTCCTGCTCGCCGAAATCGACCCGACCGTCTATCAGACCCGGGTGCTGGGCGATCAGGCCCAGCTCGACAATCTCAAGGCCCAGCTGGCCCAGCAGGAGGCGCAGCTCGACCTCGACCGGCTGCGCAACGACCGCGCCCAGAAACTGCTCGCCTCCAAGTCCGGCAGCCAGGATGCGGCGGACGCCACCAACGCCACGGTGCGCATCGGCGAGGCGAAGATCGACGCGCTCAAGGCGCAGATCAAGCAGACCCAGGCGACCCTGGACGGCGACCTCGCCAATCTCGGCTACACCAAGATCTTCGCGCCCATGGACGGCACGGTGGTGTCGATCGACGCGCGCGAGGGCGGCACGCTGAACGCCAACATGACCGCCCCCGTGATCCTGCGCATCTCCGACCTCGACACCATGCAGGTGAAGGCGCAGGTGGCGGAAGCCGACATCCCCAAGGTGAAGGTGGGGATGGAGGTCTACTTCACCACCCTCGGCATGCCGGACCGCCGCTTCACCGCCAAGGTGGTGCAGATCCTGCCGACGCCGGAGACCATCAACGACGTGGTGCTCTACTCGGTGCTGATCGACGTGCCGAACACCGAGCGCCTGCTCATGACCTCCATGAGCGCGCAGGTGTTCTTCCGCCTCGGCAGCGCCAGCGACGTTCTGGTGGTGCCGGTGTCCGCCGTGCGACCGCTGGCCCGCGGCCGCAGCGGCGAGGACCGCAGCCTCGGCATGGTGCGGGTGATGGAGAACGGCGCCGTGACCGAGAAGCGCGTGCGCACAGGCCTTGCCAACCGCACCCATGTGGAGGTGCGCGAGGGCCTCAAGGAAGGCGACGAGGTGGTGACCACCGCCGACGTGGCGCGCACCGAGCGGCGCATGCCGCCGCCGGGGATGATGCGATGAACGGGCCCGCCCCCGCCGTCGCGGCAGACGCGCCGGCCGACGCCGGCCTCGCGCTGATCGCGCTCGAGGGGGTCGACAAGCTCTATCCCTCGGGCGACAGCGTGGTCCACGCGCTGGACGACGTCTCGCTCACCATCATGCCGGGCGAATACGTGGCCATCATGGGCCAGTCGGGCTCCGGCAAGTCCACGCTCATGAACATCCTCGGCTGCCTCGACCGGCCGACGCGCGGCACCTACCGGGTGCTCGGGCGGGACGTCGCCGGCCTGTCGCCCGACGCGCTGGCGGCGCTGCGCTCGCGCACCTTCGGCTTCGTGTTCCAGCGCTACAATCTCCTGCCCGCCATCTCGGCGGAGGAGAATGTGGAGATCCCCGCCATCTATGCCGGGCGCCGAAGGCCGAGCGGCGCGAACGGGCGCAGGCGCTCTTGGCGCGCCTCGGCCTCGGCGAGCGCGCGGAGCACAAGCCCTCGCAGCTCTCCGGCGGCCAGCAGCAGCGCGTCTCCATCGCCCGCGCGCTGATGAACGAGGCGCCGGTGATCCTCGCCGACGAGCCCACCGGCGCGCTCGACAGCCATTCCGGCGAGTTGATGCTGGCGCTGCTGGGAGAACTGCACGCCGAGGGGCGCACCGTCATCCTCATCACCCACGACAAGGAGGTGGCGGCCCACGCCGAGCGCGTCGTGCGCATCCAGGACGGGCGCATCGTCGCCGACGAGCGCCAGAAGGCCCCCGCCCCGCGCGCCTCCACCTTCGGCGCCGAGCACCTGGACCTCAAGGCCCACAACCCCTTCTTCTCGGACCTCACCGAGGCGGTGAAGATGGCCTGGCGCTCCATGGCGGCCAACGCCTTCCGCACCGCCCTCACCCTCCTCGGCGTGGTGATCGGGGTGGCGGCGGTGATCGCCATGATGGCCATCGGCGAGGGCTCCAAGCAGGACATCCTCGGCCGCATCGCCTCCATGGGCACCAACCTGCTGATCGTCCGCCCCGGCGCCCCGGGGGTGCGCACCACCGGGGCCAACGCCTCGCTCCAGGCGGAGGACGCCGACGCCATCGCCGAGGAGATCGACAATCTGGTCGCGGTCTCGCCCGAGCGCTACACCACCGCCACGCTCAGGGTCGGCAATATCGACTACGCCACCATGGTGCAGGGCGCGGGGCCGGGCTACACGGCGGCGCGCGACTGGGCCATGCAGTCCGGCGCCATGTTCACCAAGGCCGATTACAATGCCTATGCGCCGGTGATGGTGATCGGCACCACGGTGGCGAAGGTGCTGTTCCCGGGCCAGGACCCGGTGGGGCGCTACGTCCTGGTGCGCAACGTGCCGTTCCAGGTGCTGGGCGTGCTGGCGCCGCGCGGCGCCAACGCCTTCGGCGCCGACCAGGACGACATCGCGCTGATGCCGCTCTCCACCGGCTTCATCCGCGTGTTCGGCCGGCGCTATCTCAATTCCATCACCATCGCGGTCGCGGACACCGCCCGCATCGACGAGACGCAGGCCGAGATCACCTCGCTGCTGCGCCGCCGCCACCGAGCGGACGACTTCCAGATCCGCAACACCTCCTCCATGCTGGACATGGCCACCGCCTCGGCGGACACGCTGACCACCCTGCTCGCCTCGGTCGCCGCCATCTCGCTCATCGTCGGCGGCATCGGCGTGATGAATATCATGCTGGTGAGCGTCACCGAGCGCACGCGCGAGATCGGCATCCGCATGGCGACCGGGGCGCGGCGCTCCAACATCATGCTGCAGTTCAACACCGAGGCGCTGGTGGTGTGCGGCGTCGGCGGCCTGGTCGGCGTGGCGCTCGGCCTCGGCGTGACGCGGGGGCTCGAATATCTCGGCGCGACGGTCGCCTATGCGGCGGGGCCGGCGCTGCTCGCCTTCGGCTGCGCCGTTATGACCGGCCTCGTGTTCGGCTACCTGCCGGCGCGCAAGGCGGCGGGCCTCGACCCGGTGGTGGCGCTGGCCTCCGAGTGAGGGCGCCGACCGAAGGAGGTCAGTCCTTGGGCGCGGCGAGCGCGACGGTGGGATGGCCGGCGCCCCCGGCGCGCCCTCCCGGCGGGCACGGCGGCTGCGCCGATGCTCCGCCTGGATGGAATAGAGCCCCGCGCCCACCACCAGGACGATGCCGACCCAGGCCCAGCCGTCCGGCAGTTCGCCGAACACCACGAAGCCGGAGATGATGGCGCCGAACACCAGGATGTAGCGCAGCGGCGAGACCACGCTCACCGGCGCGTTGCGGAAGGCATAGACCAGGAGCAGGGTGCCGAGCGCGAAGGTCAGCGCCGAGGCCCCGAGTTGGCCGAGCACCAGGGCCGAGGGCATGCGCCACGGCTCGAACGGCGCGAACAGCGTGCACACGAGGCCGAGCACCAGCGTGGTGGACACGCCCACCACCGCGCCCGGAATCTCCTGGCCGATGTTGCGGGTGACGATGTCGCGCAGCGAGCCGCTCAAAGCGGCGAACAGAGGCAGCAGCGCCACCAGCTGGAAGGTCGACGGGTCGGGCCGCATGACGATCACCGCGCCGGCGAAGCCGACGACGACGGCGCACCATTGCGGCACGCTCACCCGCTCGCCGAGCAGCGGCACCGCGAGCGCCACCGTTATCAGCGGCGTGGAGAGGTAGATGGTGGTGGTGGAGGCGATGGGCATCACCGCCAGCGCGCCCACATAGAGCACCGTGGTCAGCGTATCGAGGCCGGAGCGCGCCAGCACGCGCGGCCGGAAGGCGTGCAGGATCAGGCCGAGCTGGCCCGCCTGCGCCACCAGAGCCGCAAGCAGCAGGCCGGCGAACAGCGAGCGCAGCGCCAGCGCCTGGCCCAGCGGCACCTCGTGCATGGCCACCTTGAGCAGGGTGTCGTTGGTGATGAACATGGCCATGGACGCCACCATGGCGACCATGCCGCGGACGTGGGACCCCGCGCTCATGGCCGCGCCGTCCCGGCGCGCGGGGCGCTCCAGGTCAGGTGACGGTTGGGAATGCTCGCTCGGTTGCGCATGGATATTGCGGGTCGGGAACCGCCGGATCGGGTCGGGGACCGGGCGCCGGACCGGCGCGACACTGTCCCAACCCTTAGGGCGGAAACGTGAATTATTGGCAACGGCAGGCGAGAAGCGCCCGCGAACCTGATGTAGCCGATTTGCGCCGGCAGGCGGTCTGCGCGTTCGGTGGGTCGTGCGGACGAGCCCGGCGCTCCGGGCATGGCGCCGACATGGGTGCGCCGCAATCGGCCCCTGCGTCAGGCCGGACCGGAACCGCGCCTCAGCCGCCGGTCATGCTCATGTGGCGGCGCACCGCCGGCTGGCGGGTCTGCCGGTCGATGACGAAATCATGCCCCTTGGGCTTGCGGAAGATCGCCTCGTCGATCGCCCGGTCGAGCAATGCGTCGTCCGCCGTGGCGCGCAGCGGCGTGCGCAAGTCGGCCGCATCCTCCTGGCCGAGGCACATATAGAGCGTGCCGGTGCAGGTCACGCGCACCCGGTTGCAGCCCTCGCAGAAATTGTGCGTCAGCGGCGTGATGAAGCCGAGCCGTCCGCCGGTCTCCTTCACCTCCACGTAGCGCGCCGGGCCGCCGGTGCGGTAGGCGATGTCCGAAAGCGTGAAGCGCTCCTCCAGCCGCGCCCGGACCTGCGAGAGCGGCAGATACTGGTCGACCCGCTCCTCGCCCACCTCGCCCAGCGGCATCACCTCGATGAGGGAGAGATCGTGCCCCTCGCCGTGCGCCCAGGCCATCATGGCGGCGATCTCGTGCTCGTTCACGTCCTTGAGCGCGACCGCGTTGATCTTCACGTGAAGACCCGCCGCCTTGGCGGCGCGGATGCCCTCCATCACCTTGCCGAGGTCGCCCCAGCGGGTGATAGCGCGGAACTTGTCGGGGTCCAGCGTGTCGATGGAGACGTTGATGCGCTTCACCCCGCAGGCGGCGAGGTCGGCGGCGTAGCGGGCGAGCTGGGAGCCGTTGGTGGTCAGCGTCAGCTCTTCCAGCTGGCCGCTCTCCAGGTGGCGCGAGAGCGCGCGGAACAGGGTCATCACGTCGCGCCGCACCAGAGGCTCGCCACCGGTGAGGCGCAGCTTGCGCACCCCGCGGCGCACGAACGCCGAGCACAGCCGGTCCAGTTCCTCCAGCGTGAGCAGATCCTGCTTGGGCAGGAACGTCATATGCTCCGCCATGCAATAGACGCAGCGGAAGTCGCACCGGTCGGTGACGGAAACGCGCAGATAGGTGACGGCGCGGCCGAACGTGTCCACCAGCGGCGTCGCCTGCGCGGCGGCGCCGGACGGACGGTCGATCAGATCCCTGAGCACGCCTGGCTTGTGGTCCACCACTGGCTCCTCGCGTCTTCCTCCCCGCCGTCCCCGAGGCCGGCTTCGGCCGGCTGTGCGCCCGGCGCCGAGAAGGCGTGCGGACGGCGTTGTCTGATTATATATCGTATGCAGCGCGCCGATGGGTAGGCGCGCCGCGGCACAATTGCGTGCGGCCATGCAGCAAAGGGAGCGCGAACCCGTGCCGGACATCGAAACCACCTCGCCCTCGGGGCCCGCCGACGCCTGGCCGACGGAGCTGCGGGTGGTCGAAGACAAGCACGCTTTGGCCGTGACCTTCGAGGATGGTGCCGCCTTCATCCTGCCGGCGGAATATCTGCGGGTGGAAAGCCCCTCCGCCGAGGTGCAGGGCCACGCGCCGGACGAGAAGATCACGGTTCCCGGCAAGCGGCGCGTGCGCATCGCCGCCGTCGAGCCGGTGGGCAATTACGCGGTGCGGCTCCAGTTCGACGACGGCCACGGCACCGGCATCTATACGTGGCCGCTGCTGCACGCTTTGGGCAGCGAGCAGGAGGCGCGCTTCGCCGCCTATCTCGCCGAACTGGAGCGCCAGGGACTGTCGCGCGGGTGAGGCCTCCCGCGCAGAACATCAATCGCGAGACAGGACAAAAATCCAGGCATGCATGCGATTATTCTGCTTTTCTTCAACCTCAAGAATATCCACGAGCTTATATTGGCCGCGGCCCCACTTGAAGAATAGATACGGCATTGTCATTGGATGCGCACCGAACGGGTCCATTTCCCCTGCGCCCTGAGGAGCATGGGCCATCGTATGCTCGATGTAGACGCGGCCACGATGCGAAAGCTGTCCCACCCAGGCTGAAATGGCCTTTTGCGGGTCCATGGCTTGATCGAGAGAATTCGTGTAGACAAAATCAAATTTACCCACCCACTCAGGATTCTCTTCATGAAAATCCCACACCACCATGTGCTCGAACTGTGTAGCTGTTTCTGAAATATCCGTCCCAATCACATCTCCGGACAGATTTTCACGGAACCATTTTACTTCGAAACCATTGCGTGCACCGTGACAAATGCCATTAGAACCAATATCTTCTCGTCTTATATCATCTGCAATCACAGATAGCGTTCGATCGTCCGCCCAAACATTTTCAATTTTTCTTCTATTGTGTTTGATTTGAATAGATCGATATTGATCATAACCGCCTTCATAGCGATGATGATAAACAAGCTCTCCGCTCTGTAAGCGGACAACCTTGACCCCAAGGGGTTTTATAATCTGATTAATTATCGTTTTCATGACGGCCCCCTGCGATTGTAAACTAATACGGTTATAGTCACATAGATCATATCGCTTCGCAAGAATCATGCGCAAATGTAAATAGATTGGCGCGGTTGTGGGAAGATGACGGGCTAGGCGGCTGGCCCCCGCAGCATCGCGAACAGCGGCCGCAGCATTCCGTTGAGCCGCTCGGGCGAGGGATCGACCCGCGAAAGCACGCGCAACCCCAGCAACTGGCCCAGCAGAAGGCCGGCGAGTTCGTCCGCTTCCCCCCTCCGCGTGACCATGCCCAGCGCCCGGCCCTTCTCCACCTGGCGGCGGAAGAACGCCTGCATGGCATCGAGCACCTCCGCCACATGGCGGCGGAAGGCGGGGTCATGGGACGCCAGCTCCAGCGTCGCATTCACCAGGAAGCAGCCCTTGCGCGCGGGGTCGGTCACGGAATTCTCCACCACCTCGGCGAAGAAGGTCTCGATCGCCTCCAGCGGCGGCAGGTCCTCCAGCCTGGCGATGCGGTCGTGGACGCCGGCGCGCACATAGCGGTCGAACGCCAGCTCGTAGAGCGCCCGCTTGTCGCCGAAGGCGTTGTAGAGGCTGGCGCCGGTGATCCCCATCCCGGCCGCGAGATCGCGCACCGAGGTCGCCTCATAGCCCTTGGACCAGAAGCAATCGATGGCGGCCTCCACAACCGCCGCCTCGTCGAAGGCACGGGGCCGGGCCATCAGGACGCCACCCCCCGCACAAAAAAGTCTGCGAACATCGTCATCCTGGAATTTTAGAGCAAACGCTTGAAAATTCAAGGAAGCGTCGCGCGGCCAAGCCCTTGAAACCCTGCCGGCACCCGCCCGCCGCGGTTTTCGCGCTTGCCAGCCGCCGCCGCCCCGGTCATTTTAGATCGCCCGATCTAAAAACAGATCGGCGCGCCGGGCCGCCTGCCCCGGCGGCCCATTCGCCTTCGCAGTTCCCAGACCACCCGCCCCAGCCAGCCGGGAAGATCCGATGATCCGCTTCTACTTCCACCCCACCCCTAACCCCATGAAGGTCGCCCTTCTGCTGGAGGAGACCGGCCTGCCCTATGAGGTGATCCCGGTGGACACCCGCAAGGGCGAGCAGCACGCCCCCGCCTTCCGGGCGATCAATCCCAATGGCAAGCTGCCCGCCATCGTCGACACGGACGGTCCCGGCGGCGCCCCGGCGCGGGTGTTCGATTCCAACGCCATCCTGCTCTACCTCGCCGAGAAGACCGGGCGCTTCCTCGGCCGCGCCGAGGACCGGCCGGAGATGCTCTCCTGGCTGATGTTCATCGCCTCGGGGCTCGGTCCGTTCTCCGGCCAGGCGGTGCATTTCCAGCTGATGGCGCCGGAGAAGCCGGCCTATGCCGTCAACCGCTACCGCCGCGAGGCGGAACGCCACTACGCCATCCTCGATGCGCAGCTGGCGGACCGGCCGTTCCTTCTGGGCGAGGACTACACCATCCTCGACATGTCCGCCTGGGGCTGGATCGAGCGCGCCAAAGCGGTTCTTCCCGGCAGCGACACGCCCTTGGACGCCTACCCCCACATCGCCCGCTGGCATGACGCCGTCTGCGCCCGCCCGGCGGTGGCGCGGGCGCGCCGCGTGGGCACCGACCACGCCTTCAAGCAGGATATGGACGAGGAAAGCCGCGCGCCCTCTTCCCCACCAACTATCCCGCCGCCTGAGGCACAGAGGAGCGGACCCATGCAGCTTAAGGGCAAGCGCGTCCTCATCACCGGCGGCACCAGCGGCATCGGCTTCGCGATCGCCCGGCTTCTCCAGGAGAAGGGCGCCCGCGTCTTCGTCACCGGGCCGGCGGTCCGGATGTGCTCGCCGCGGCGCTCGAGCGCTCGGACCGAGCGCGACAGGGCATCGCCGCCGACGTCGGCC
>NZ_JBNFNU010000168.1:0-8628 GCF_057364445.1 Xanthobacter sp. BG11Y11_SDJG | reverse complement strand
GCCTGCGCCTCGCGCGCGGCCAGCGTCTTGCGGCAGCACCTGCTTCCCTTGGGGCCGAAGGCCTGGGCCTGGCCCTGGGCCATGGCGAGCACCAGGTCGCAGGCGGCGAGCGCGGCTGGCCGGTGGGCCACCACCACCACGATGCCGCCGCGCGCGCGGATGCCCCTGATGGCGGCCTCCAGCGCCGCTTCGCCTTCGGCGTCGAGGCTCGAATTGGGCTCGTCCAGCACCACCAGGAAGGGGTCCTTGTAGAGCGCGCGGGCGAGCGCCACGCGCTGGCGCTGGCCGCCGGACAGGGTCGAGCCGCCCTCGCCGATGCGGGTGGCGAAGCCGTCGGCGAGGCGCAGGATCATCTCGTAGGCGCCGGCCGCCTTGGCGGCGGCGAGCACGTCCGCCTCGGCGGCGGCGGGGTCGAAGCGGGCGATGTTCTCGGCCACCGTGCCGTCGAACAGCTCTACGTCCTGGGGTAGGTAGCCGATCATGGCGCCGCGGACCTCGTCGGGCCATTGGTCCAGCGTCGCGCCGTCGAGGCGCAGCTCACCCCGCAGGACCGGCCAGACCCCCACCAGCGCCCGCGCCAGCGTCGATTTTCCGGAGGCGGACGGGCCGATGATGCCGAGGGCATGGCCGGCATCCACGGCCAAAGAGACATTCTGCACCGTTGCGGCCGCCGCTCCCGGCGGCGCCACGGTGACCAGTTCCAAGGTGAGGCGCTGGCTCGCCCGCTCGGGCGCCACGGCGCGCGCGCGGTCGTCCTCCGTCAGCGCCTGGCGCAGGCGGCTCCAGGACTGGCGCGCGGCCAGGAACGGACGCCAGCTCTGGATGGCCAGCTCGATCGGCGCCAGCGCGCGGCTGGCGATCACCGAGGAGGCGATCATGACGCCCGGCGAGGCCTGCCCGGAAATGACCAGCCAGGCGCCGACGCCCAGCATCGCCGATTGGAGCATGAAGCGCAGCACCTTCGACAGCGCACCGAGGCCGCCGGCAACGTCGGCGGCGCGCTGTTGGGCGGCCAGATACCCGGCGCCCCGCTCCTCGAAGCGGGACAGCATGCGCTTTTCCATGCCGAGCGCGGCCACCACCTCGGCATTGCGCCGGGCCTGTTCGAGCAGCACCGCCCGCTCGGCGCCGGACTGCGCCGCCTCGCGCACGGGGCGCCGGGTGCGCCATTCGGTGACGAGGGTCAGGGCCACCAGCAGCAGCGCGCCCGCCACCAGCGTCCAGCCGAGATAGGGGTGCAGCAGGAAGCACGCGAACACATAAAGCGGCATCCACGGCAGGTCGAACAGCGTGGTCGGCCCGAGGCCCGACAGAAAGGAGCGCACGGTGTCCAGATCGCGGGCGAGCTGCATGCCGCGCCCGTCGTCGCGGCGCCGCAGCGGCGCGCGCAGGATCGCCGACACCACGGGACCGCTGAGGCCCTGGTCCAGCGCCACGCCGATGCGCCCGAGGATGCGCTGGCGCAAGGCGTCGAACAGACCCTGCACCGCATAGAGCGCCATGACGATCAGCGACAGGGCGACGAGCGTCGGCAGGCTGTGGGAGGGCAGCACCCGGTCATAGACCTGGAGCATGTAGAGCGAGCCGGTCAGCATCAGGATGTTGACCACCGCCGAGAACGCGCCCACCGCGACGAAGCCGTGGCGGCAGCGCGCCAGCGCCCGGCTCGGAAGATCGGAGGCGGCGTGCGGGTTCGCGCCGGCTTTGGTCACTCGGCTCATGGGCAGGTTTCGACGGTCGCTTCGCTGCGGCAGGTGGGGCGCCGGAGGAGGCTAGTTAGAGCCGGGAGGCGTCACCCGTGTGACGGGCCCCGAGCCCGTCGGGGTGAAAGGGCGCACAAGCGGCCTGCCATGGACGCAGCGATCGGGTAACGTGGGCGTGAATGGGGTCGCAGGTCGGGGAGCGGCATGAGATACGCGGTGGCGCTGGCTGTGGCGATTGCCGGCCTTCAGGCCGTCCCGGTGCACAGCGCCGGTCCGTCGGACGCCGGGCTAGCGGAGATGCTGGCGCGGCGGTGCGACGATGCCGCGGCGAGCCCGTTCGACCTGGACCGGCCCGTCGGGGTGCCGGGCGTCCCGGCCCACGAGATCGATCCCGCCATTGCCATTCCGGCCTGCATGGCGGCGGTGCGCGCCGCACCGCAGGTGCCGCGCCTCTGGTATCAGCTGGCGCGCGCCGATCTCGCCGCGCGGCGCTTCGACGAAATTCCGCGACATGGCGGCGCAGGGCCGAGGCCCTCGGCCATGCGGGCGGGGCCCACGCGCTCGGCCAGAGCCACGAGGCGGGACATGACGGCGCGCGCGATCCCGCGGCCGCCCGCAAGCTCTATGAAAAGGCGGCCAAAGCGGGGTTCGCCCCGGCCATGGTGGATCTGGGCGTGATGCTGGAGGACGGCACCGGCGGCAGCGTCGACGTCGCCGCGGCCAATGGCTGGTATCTCAAGGCGGCCGAGGCGGGCGACCTCGCCGCCATGAACCTATTGGGCGACAATCTGGTGGCGGGAAACGGCATCGCCAAGGATGCCGGCAGCGGCGCGCGCTGGTATCGCCGGGCCGCCGAGCAAGGCGACGGCTTCGCCATGGCAAGTCTCGGCCTGCTGCTGGAACTGGGCAACGGCGTGCCGCGCAATCTGAAGGAGGCCAACGGCTGGTACCGCAAGTCCGCAGCGGCGGGCAACCGCCGCGGGATGCGGCTGCTGGCCCTCAATCTGGAGACCGGAAACGGCCTGCAAAAGGATTCGCGCGCCGCCATCTCCTGGTACAAGCGGGCGATCGAGGCCGGCGACGTGATGAGCATGCGCCTGATCTCGTTCAGCTACTTCAACGGGACTGGCGTGCCGAAGGACCCGCAGGAGGGCTTCTACTGGCTGCGCCGGGCCGCGGAGGCCGGCGACACGGCGGCGATGATGACGCTCGGCCTCGCCGACTCGCGCGGGCAGCGACGTGCCGCTCGACTTCGAGCGCGGGCTCGGCTGGCTGCGCAAGGCGGCGGAGCGCGGCGACACGCGCGCCGGGGCGGCGCTGGCGGTGCTCAGCGAGACGCCGCCGGGGCAGAGCGCCTGCCAGAACGTGCTCGGCCAATACCATGACCTCGGCACCGAATATGATGCGCTGCCGGTGCGCTTCTCGCGCGGCCATCCGGCGTTCCGTGCGGTCTGCACCGGCTTTTCCGGCCTGAAGGAAACGACGTGCGCCGCTGCCACCTGCTCAATCCGGACGGCGCCGGCGATTTCGTGCGCAAGGTCCGCAAGCAGTGCCGGTGAGACAGTGCTGGTGCAGCGCGGCGCGGCAGCGCCCGCCCGGCCTCAGCTCTTCGGCAGCCCCGCCTCCAGCGGCACCACCGGCGCATCCTTGGCGCGCTTGAGGGTGAGGGCGGTCTTCACGTTGCGCACGTTGGGCGCGGCGGTGATCTCCAGCACGAAGGCCTGGAAGGTCCGCAGATCGGGGGCGACGCAGAGCATCAGGAAGTCCACCTCGCCGGAGAGCATCCAGGCGGACCGCACCAGCGGCCATTGGCCGATGCGCGCCTCGAACGCGGCGAGGTCGGCCTCGGCCTGGCTCGTCAGGTGCACCATGGCGAAGGCGGTGAGGTCGTAGCCGAGGCGCTTCTCGTCCAGCAGCGCCCGGTAGCCCTCGATGATGCCGTCTTCCTCCAGCGCCCGCACGCGCCGCAGGCACGGCGGCGCCGAGATGCCGACGCGGCGCGAAAGCTCGACATTGGTCATGCGCCCGTCCCGCTGGAGTTCGTCGAGAATCTTCCAGTCCACGGCATCGAGGCGAACGGTCAAGGCGGGCTCCTTGCGAATGGCTGGGCGCACCTTAGTGCGCGTTTGCCGCAGCGCAACGAAATAATCTTTCGCGAAGAGGGCGACGTGACCCTACGGTTATAAGGCAGGCCGGCGTATCTTGTGGCGCCGCACGCGTGCTCCTACATTCCTGCATGGCTCGTTGGCCTCTTCCCCAGAGGCAGGGGCGCTTCACAGCGCAGGCGCGGACACTTCGTGCGCCTGGGTTTCGAGGATTTCCATGACCACCCATCACAAGAAGGTCGTCATCATCGGCTCTGGCCCGGCGGGCTATACCGCAGCCATCTATGCGGCCCGCGCCATGCTGGAGCCGGTGATGTTCGAAGGCATCCAGCCCGGCGGCCAGCTCACCATCACCACCGACGTGGAGAATTATCCCGGCTTCGCGGACGTGATCCAGGGGCCCTGGCTGATGGAGCAGATGCGGGCCCAGGCGGCGCACATGGGCACGCAGATCATCGCCGACCATGTGGCGAGCCTCGATCTGTCGCGCCGGCCGTTCCGCATGACCACCGAGGGTGGCGAGACCTATCTCGCGGACGTGGTGATCCTCGCCACCGGCGCGCAAGCGCGCTGGCTCGGCCTCGCCTCGGAGGAGGCCTATCGCGGCTTCGGCGTCTCCGCCTGCGCCACCTGCGACGGCTTCTTCTATCGCGGCAAGGAGGTCGTCGTGGTGGGCGGCGGCAACACCGCGGTGGAGGAGGCGCTGTTCCTCACCAATTTTGCCTCCAAGGTGACGGTGGTTCATCGCCGCGACAGCTTCCGGGCGGAGAAGATCCTGCAGGAGCGGCTGTTCGCCCATCCCAAGGTGAACGTGGTCTGGCACGCCGAGCTGGCCGAGATCGTCGGCGCCGAGGAACCCACCCGCGTCACCGGCGTGATGCTGCGCGACACCCGCACCGGCGAGGTGACGCGCCTTGCGGCCGACGGCGTGTTCATCGCCATCGGCCATGCGCCCTCCACCGAACTGGTGAAGGACCAGCTGAAGCTCAAGCCGAACGGCTATGTGTGGACCGCGCCCGATTCGACCGCCACCTCGGTCGCCGGCGTGTTCGCGGCGGGCGACGTCGCCGACGACGTCTACCGGCAGGCGGTGACGGCGGCGGGGCGGGGCTGCATGGCCGCGCTCGAGACCGAGCGCTTCCTCGCCCACCACCAGGTGTCGCAGGCGGCCGAATGAGGTCCGGCTCCGCGAGCGGCCGCCGGTGCCGCTCAGCGGCCGATCGAGGGTTGAACAGTGAGCCCGGACCCCGCCATCACGCGGGGAAGACTGCTGCCAGGGAACGGAACCCCCGATGGATTGGGACAAGCTGAAGGTCTTCCATGTCGCCGCCGAGGCGGGCTCCTTCACCCATGCGGGTGAAACGCTCGGCCTGTCGCAATCGGCGGTGAGCCGGCAGGTCTCGGCCCTGGAGGCGGAGCTGAAGGTTCCGCTGTTCCACCGCCATGCCCGCGGCCTGATCCTGACCGAGCAGGGCGAACTGCTCTACCGCACCGCCCACGAGGTGTTCCTGAAGCTCGAATCGGCGCGCGCCCAGCTGACCGACAGCCGGGAGAAGCCCAACGGCGACCTGCGCGTCACCACCACCATGGGCCTCGGCACCCACTGGCTCACGGCCCGGGTGGGCGAGTTCGTGGAGCTTTATCCCGACATCCGCATCCAATTGATCCTCACCGACGAGGAGCTGGACCTCGCCATGCGCGAGGCGGACGTCGCCATCCGCATGCGCCAGCCGGTGCAGCCGGACCTGGTGCAGCGCAAGCTCTTCACCGTGCATTTCCACGCCTATGCCTCGGCGGACTATCTCAAGCGCCACGGCCAGCCGCGCACGGTGGACGAATTGGACAAGCATCGCATCCTGCTGCTCGGCGGGCCGATCCCGTCTTACTTCCAGGGTCTCAACTGGCTGGAGCATGCCGGCCGCGACGGCTCCACCCCACGCATCCCTGCCTTCGAGGTGAACAACGTGCTCGGCCTCAAGCGCGCCGTGGAACGGGGTGTCGGCATTGGAACCTTGCCGGACTACCTTTCTGACGATTCCACGTCGCTGGTGCCGCTGTTCACCGATCGCGAGACGCCGAAGCTCGAGGCCTATTTCACCTATGCCCAGGAAATGCGCTCCGTGGCGCGCATCCAGGTGTTCAGAGACTTCCTGATATCCAAGGCCCAGCGCTGGAATTATTGAGCAAGATCAATTCAGGTAGCGGGCTGCCGCCTTCCGGTGGGCAGCCAAGCGTCCAGCACATGCCTGATATGCGATCAAACGGCGTTGCAATATGCCTATGCAGCAGGCATTTTATCCATGCGCTGATTGCATCCTATGCGGTGCCTCAGCTGTTCCCCTCTGGAAGGTTCGCCGCTCTGCGGCGATACTTGCCGGGCCTTTCATCGGGCCCGGCATTTTTCTTTTCCTCCCTCGCAATTCGCATGCTTTTGTCATGCGTTGGTAGTATGTGATTGACGTTCGAGGGTGTTTCGCCTTCCGCCGTTCGCTTTGGCATGTCCAGCGGGCCGGCGGCACGGCGGGACGGCGCGGGCCTCGTCCACCGGTCCCCGTGCGAGAACGCAAGGGGCTCGGACCTCCATCCCATTCATCAGGGGAAACGAGATGGCGATTCTGAAGCGCGGTTTGGCCGGCGAGCCGGTCAAGATTCTCCAGGCCAAGCTCGGCGTGACCGCCGACGGCCAGTTCGGCCCCGCCACCGAGGAGGCCCTGAAGGCCTACCAGAAGGCCAACGGCCTCGCCGCCGACGGCATTGCCGGCCCGGACACCTTCTCCGCCATGGGCCTGCCGGAACTGATCCTGCTCACCGTGGGCACCAAGGGCGAGGCGGTGAAAAAGCTCCAGACCGCCCTCGGCATCACCGCCGACGGCCAGTTCGGCCCCGGCACCGCCAAGGCGGTGAAGGCGTTCCAGGAGAAGAACGGCCTCGAGGCGGACGGCATGGCCGGCCCGGTGACCCTCTCCAAGATCCCCGCCTTTGCCGGCGTCTTCAGCGCCGAGGCCGTGGCCAAGGCCCAGAGCGGCCCGGCGACCATCGGCACCGACGGCAAGCCGGTTTCGGCGGACGCCGCCGCCGCCCCGAAGAAGAGCATCTGGCAGACCATCACCAGCTTCTTCTCCTGACATCACCCGGCGGAATGCGCGGCGGTCCCCTCGGGCCGCCGCCTGCCGTCTTTGCCGGGCCGTGCGCCGGCCGGACAGGGCTGGCTCGTGCCTGGTGCGTGTTTGTTCCCAGGTCGGGCAGAGAGCCCTAGGCTGCGCCGATGGTTCTTCTTCTTCCGATGGTCGCCCGCGTCATGGATCACGTGGTGAAACCCGCGGCCCTCGCTTTGGGCCTGTCAGCGTTGGTCCCGCCCGCCGAGGCCCGCACCGACCGGCCGGCCACGTTCGTGGACGTCACCCGGCTGGTGCCCGGCGTCATTCTCGACGTGCGCTATTTCGGCAGCGACAATTTCGTCGGCACCCGCGTCGACGGCTACGAGGCGGCGCGCTGCTTCCTCACCCGGCCGGCAGCCGAGGCGCTTGCGAAGGTGGCGGAGGATGCCCGCCGGCAGGGCTATGGACTGAAGCTGTTCGACTGCTACCGGCCGGCCCGCGCGGTGGCGCATTTCGCGCGCTGGGCCGCGGACCTCGCCGACGAGCGCACCAAGGCCGCCTATTATCCCGACCTCGCCAAGTCCGAGCTGTTCAAGGAAGGCTATATCGCCTCCCGGTCCGGCCATTCGCGCGGCTCGACGCTCGACCTCACGCTGGTGCATGCCGCGACCGGCGCGGAGGTGGACATGGGCACGCCGTTCGATCTGTTCAGCCCGCGCTCCTGGCCGGGATCGGATGCCGTGACAGCCTCCCAGAAGGCCAGCCGCCAGCGCCTCGCCGACCTGATGACGCGCCACGGCTTCGTGCCCTTCGCCAAGGAATGGTGGCACTTCACGCTCAAGGACGAGCCGTTTCCCAGCACCTATTTCGACTTTCCGATCCGCTGAGCCTGAAGCCCTCCGTGCGCCGGGCCGAGGGCAGGGGCGCCGCACCGCCTCAGTGGGGGGCGATCTCCTCCACCTTCATCTTGCGGCCCCAGCAGTCGAAGAACGCCCCCTCGTTCAGCACCAGCCGGTCCTCGGCGAGGCGGGATTCGAGGCGGCGCAGGCGCGCCCGCGCCTCGGCATTTTCGATCGGGCCTTCGGCGTCGAGCACCGGGAAGAAGCTCACCCCGTCCCAGGCCTTCTTCGCGCCGGCGAACAGGCTGGAGATCTGCGTCCAGCCGATCTCGTCGCCCACGAAGGTGAGGAAGGTGGAGGCGAGCGGCGTCACCCGTGTCTCGCCGATGGCCACCAGAACCACCAGCGCCGTGAAGTCGCCCTCCCGGGCATAGGTTTCCGCCAGCCAGTCCGAGAAGTCGTCGGCCGGAGGCAGGGGATCGGCGAGCGAGGGGCCGCCGGCGGCCGCTCACGGGCCCGCTCCTTCGCTCCGCCGGCGCGCGGCCTGCGCCTAGAAGTCGACAAGGGGCGTCTCCGGAAAATAGTGGTCGAACAGATACCAGAACGGGGTCTCGCGCGTGTCGAGATACCAGGCCTCGAACGCCGCCAGGGCTTCGGCCGGTGCGAGGGTCTCGGCCGGGGCTTCGGCCAGGGCTTGGGCGTCGGGCTCCGGTACGGCCGCCGCGCGGCCGGCCGCAAACAGGGCCAGCGCCACGGTGGCGAAGCGCGTGAGGACCTCCGAGCGTGCACGGGCTGTCGTCGTCCCAGCCGAGCCGGCCGCGCAGCAGCGCCTGCCCGGCGGCAACCGCGAGCTCGGGGGTTTTCCACCTCCGCCGTCGCCGCG
>NZ_JBNFNU010000167.1:0-8741 GCF_057364445.1 Xanthobacter sp. BG11Y11_SDJG | reverse complement strand
CTCGCCGCGGAGGTCCGCGCGCGTCTCGCGGCTGCGGACGCGGCTCCGTCAGCCACAGTGACGCCCTTTCCGGGCCCGGCCGCAACCGCCTTGGGCTACCCCTTGCCGGCATGACGGTCGAGGTGGACGGCCGCCTGCGGGTCCTGGCGTAAGCGCGCGCCGGCGCGATCGGTGCGGGCGCGAGACGACGATCCACCCCCGACGCGATAAAACTAAAACGTTGCGCAGGGTCACTTATGCTTGCTAGGAGCGGCACCGGGACTTTGGCGAAATGGTGGCGCCTTCGATATCCGGGCCTTTTTAGATGAGTGATCCGCGATCGTTCATGGACAGCTACCGCGCGTTCGAGGACGCGCACCGCGGCAGCGTCGGTCTCATCCGCGATCGCCTGAGCATCTACCTGCCCCTGATCGGGGAGATCGAGAACCGGGCTGCCGGCAAGTCGGCGCTCGACATCGGCTGCGGCCGGGGCGAATGGCTGCGGCTGCTGATCGACCACGGATGGTCCGCCCGGGGCGTGGACGCCAACCCGTCCATGGTGGAAGCGGCCACCGCGGCGGGCCTGCCCGTGGCGGCGATGGACGCCGCCACCTATCTGCGCGGCTGCGCCGCCTCGTCCTTTGCGCTCGTCACCGCCTTTCACGTGGTGGAGCATCTCGAACGCGACGCTCTTAGCGACCTTCTGGCGGAAATCGAACGTGTTCTCGCACCCGGCGGCATCGTCATCCTGGAGACGCCCAATCCGGAGAACCTGACGGTCGCCTCCTGGTCGTTCCACATGGACCCGACCCACGTCGCGCCGCTGCCGCCGCACCTGCTCGCTTTCCTGGTGCAGTCGGCCGGCCTTGAAGGGGCGGCGATCCTGCGGCTGAACGGCACGGCGGCCATGATCACGGACGGGGATGCCCCGTCCGCCTTGCTTGGATTGTTCACCAGCGGGCCGGATTTCAGCGTCATCGCAAGCAAGCCCGGTGCGGGCGACGGCGTCGCGGCGGCGATCTCGCGCTTCGTGGCGGCGAACAGCCAGCCTTCGCCTGCCGATCTCGGCAGGCTCGCGGCGGAGATCGGCGCCCTACACGCGGCGGCGCAGCGAACCGACCAGCTCGCTGCGATCACCCATCCGCTGGCCCACGCTGCTGCGGAGTTGAAGGACCGGTTCGAGACCCTGTCGGCCCTGTCGCAGAACCTCGCTGACGAGATTTCCGCGCTGAAGTCCGACAAGGCCCAGCTTGAGGCGGAGGTCGGCGCATTGCGCCGCGACCTGGCGGAGACCCAGGATCGGCTGCGGGCCGAGCGCGAACCTTTGACCGATCGGCTCGCGCAGGCGGACCGGCTCAAGGCGGAGATCACCGGCCTGAGCCGCTCCGGTGATCGCCTCCACAATCAGTTGAAGCTGAGCCTCGAAAGACTGGACGGGCGTCTCACGGCAGAACTCCAGGCGGTTCAGCAGGCCCAGCATGAGATGCATTCCGATGTCCTGCAACTGCGCCTGCGGCACGAGCAGCTCGCCGGCATCGCGTTGCTCAAACTCCTGTCCCGCGTCCGGATGGCACGCCGCGCGCTGAAGGCGCGCATCAAGGCGGTGTTCGCCCGCGAGGCGCCGCTGCGGACCGCACTGCGCCGCCTCGACCGCCTGGCCACCCGACCGATCCGGGACGTGCGCGACCGTATGCGGGGGGGCCGGGAAGCGGCACGAGGGCCCGCCGTCTCGCCGGCGCTTGCGCCGGCCTTCCTGAGCCAGAGCGCCGGCGAGCGCCTGGCCCTCCAGCGCCTCACCCACGCATTGGCGTGTGTGAAAACCCGAGCGTCACGGACCGGCCCGCCGGCTCGAAGCCCCGGCTGGCGTTCGTCTCGCCGCTGCCGCCGGAGCGCAGCGGGATCGCCGACTACAGCGCCCAGATCCTGCCGGAACTCTCCCGCCACTACGACATCGACGTGGTCGTGGCGCAGGAGACCGTGTCGGACGAATGGGTGCGCACCCACTGCGCCGTCCGCTCGCCCGCGTGGTTCGAAGCGCACGCGGACGCCTACGACCGCGTCCTCTACCACTTCGGGAACTCGCCCTTTCACATCCATATGTTCGCGCTGCTGGAAAAATTCCCGGCGTCGTTGTTCTGCATGATTTTTATCTTTCCGACGTGATCCTGCACATCGAGAATTTCTGCAATCAGCAGCACCTGTTCGCGCGATCCTTGCAGACGTCGCACGGGTACGACTCGGTGCTGGAGCTGACGGCGGTGGCCGACGTCCGAGACATGCTTCAGAATTACCCGGCCAACTTCGACGTGCTGGCGCGGGCCCAGAGCGTCATCGTTCACAACGATCATGCCCGCGAACTCGCGGCCCGCTTCTATCCGGAGTACGATTGCGGGTCCTGGACCACCGTTCCTCTCGTCCGCTATCCCGCGTCGACGGACACCAAGGCCGAGGCGCGGCGGGCACTGGGCTTTTCGGACGACGACGTGGTCGTCTGCTCGTTCGGCTTCATCCACCACACCAAGCTGTGTGATCGCCTGCTCGACGCCTGGCTCCAGTCGGATCTGGTCCATGACGAGCGGTGCCATCTGGTCTTCGTCGGCGCACTGCCGGACGGCCCCTATGGCGAGGCCATGCGCGGGAAGATCGACGCGTCGGGCGCGTCCGCGCGAATTCGGACGACGGGCTTCGTCTCCGGCGACGACTACCATCGCTTTCTGCGGGCGGCGGACGTGGGCGTCCAGCTCAGGGGCCTCTCGCGCGGCGAGACCTCCGCCGCCGCTCTCGATTGCCTCGCTTACGGGCTGGCGACGATCGTCAACGCCAACGGCGCGATGGCCGAGCTTCCCGCCGATTGCGTGGTGCAGCTTCCCGATGCGTTCGCACTTTCGGACCTCGTCGACGCGCTCACCGGCCTGTGCACCGATGCCGCGAAGCGCCGGACCCTCGGTGCGCGGGCGGCCGAACACATCGCCAAGAACCACAATGCCTCTTTGGTTGCGCAGGCGTACCGCGAGGCGATCGAAGCCGCGGCGCGCACGGCGCCGCGCCTGCACAGCCTGCCGGCACTGGCGCATACGGCCAGGCGGATGGTCGCGGCCGGTGAGACGGATGCGGCGTCCATCGGTCGCCACGCCGATCAGATCTGCCGCGAGGCCCCTCTGCGGCGGCCAAGCCGCCGCCTGTTCGTCGATGTCACGGTGCTGGCGCAAAACGATCTGCGGACCGGCATCCAGCGGGTGGTGCGCGGCCTGCTGCTCGAACTCCTCAAGGCTCCGCCGCCCGGCTATCGGGTCGAGCCCATCCGCCTGAGCGACATCTCCGGGCACTGGCAATTCTATCTCGCGCGGCGCTACACAGAGCAGGTGTTCACCGGAACCCCGGACGTGCTGCTGGACGAGCCGGTGGAACCTGCGGAAGGGGACATCTTCCTCGGTGCCGACTTCCACACCGGCGGCGTCGTCGAGGCCGATCGGGCTGGCCTCTTTCGGGACTGGCGCCGGCGCGGCGTTAGGATCAGCTTCATCGTCTACGACATCCTGCCGCTGACGCTGCCTCACTGCTTCCCGCCGCACTCCGGGCCGGGACACCTGCAGTGGATCTTGGTCTTGAGCGAAATCGCCGACGATCTCGTGTGCATCTCGGCCTCGGTGGCGGCGGAGACGGCCGCGTGGCTGGAAACCCACGCGGCGCATGCGCGGCGCCTGCCGGCGGTCCACGCCTGGGCCCTGGGCGCGGACATCGATGCCTCCCATCCTACCCTGGGGATGCCCGAGGATGCGGAGGCCTTCCTGGCGACGATGCAGGCCAGCGACTGCTTCCTCATGGTGGGGACGCTGGAGCCCAGGAAAGGCCATCTCCAGGTGCTCAAGGCCTTCGAGCTTCTGTGGGCGAGGGGCAGCTCGGCAAAGCTGGTCTTCGTCGGCAACGAAGGCTGGCGCGACGTGCCCCGCGAGCACGCGCGCACCCTGCCCGAGTTGATGGACCGCCTGCGCCCCCACCCGGAACTGGGCCGGCGCCTGTTCTGGATCCAGGGCGCAAGCGACGAGTTCCTGGATCGCATCTACCAGGAGGCGGACTGCCTCATCGCGGCCTCGCTCGACGAGGGGTTCGGCCTGCCGCTGATCGAGGCCGCCCGGCACGGCATCCCGATCATCGCCCGCGACATTCCCGTCTTCCGCGAGGTGGCCGGGGATCATGCCGCCTTCTTCAGCGGGCACGACGACGCCGCGCTCGCCCAGGCGATCGAGGACTGGCTCGTCGCCTTCCGCGCGGACCGGCATCCGAAGTCGGCGCAAATGCCGTGGCTGACCTGGGCGGAGAGCGCGGCGCGGCTCACGGGAATTCTGCTCGACGCTTGCGCTGAGGACAGGGCCCCACATCGGGCTGGTTGCTCAGTTTGTTATTGTAGCATCCATTTACGCCTATATACGAATGGTATCCACCTCCAATCGATCTGAAATGTTTCTGATATCGGCATCCGTTTCTCTCGCAATAGCTATTAATGCCTACCTGTTCGCCATGTGCGCACCGCTCATCATCGCGGCTCTCTGCGATGCATGGAGATTGCAGGGAATCCAAATGAGGTATTTTCTTTTTTGTTTGATGGGAATGTTTTTATCTTCCTGTTTGGTCATGCTTGCACTTGGATTGATTGGAAAGGATACATCTCTGCCGATTACCGAAGGTTTCGGCACTTTTTCGATGAATCTCGCATCTCCGTTTTGGCCGCAATATAGCCTGCTGTCATTCGGCCGCGGTTTCCTGGACCCGGTGGGTGGCCAGTATGAGGGATTCAACTATTTGGGTGCCGGCGTGTTGTCGCTGTTTGTCCTCTCCCTGGCTTTAAAGCCTGCGGCGTATCTGCGCCTGATCCGTCGGCACGCCTTTCTGGCGGCCGCTCTGGCCGCGCTGGTGATCTTTGCCATCTCAAGCCGGATCTATGTAGGGCCGTACAAGATACTTGAAGTGAATTATGATTTATTCCCAGTGCTAGGCCGGATCACTGCCACATTCAGGTCGAGCGGACGTTTTTTCTGGCCCGTGGGCTTCGTTATCGTCATTTGCGCCGTCGTCATTGTGTACCGCCGCCTCGGCCCGCGCCGTGCGACCCCGCTGATGATGTGCGCCGTTCTCGTTCAGATCATCGATATCTGGCCTGTGTTCAAGCTTGCACGAGCCGATTCCATCGAGAACACGCGGCGATTGGACCCCGAGCCGGGATTGACCCTCGATCTGATCGGCTCGCGCAGTGCGGTTCTTTTTGTGCCTGGAGCCCTCTGCGGCAGCCGAAAGAACATCAATGTAACCGTTCCAATGCAGTTTTTGGCAGCGCGTGCGGGCCGCCCCTTTGATGGCCCCTACCTCAACAGGGGCGGCGCATCCTGCGGTGAGCTTGCCCAGAGTTTCGCGGCAGATCCGTTTCGTGGGGTCACCACACCGCGGGCCCTGCTGGTCTTGATGAAGGAGGCGGTGGGCCTCAATCTGCTGACCTATGGGCTTGGGCCGGACGTGCAGTGCCGGGAAGGCCAGTACGCCTATTTCTGCGGCCGCGTGCCGCTCGACGAGAAGCTCCTGGCCTTCGGCCGCGCGCCGGATCCGCCGCCGCCGCTGCCGTTGGGTGTCAATCTCGATCCGAGCGGAAATGGTGCCGCATTCCTTGGCACGGGCTGGTCGGTGCGATCGCCCGTATACCGCTGGGCCGAGGGAGATGTGACGACCTTTCTCGGGCGCCTGCCGCAGGAAGCCTGCACGGAGGTCCGCTTCAGCGCCGAGATCGTGCCATTCGGCTTCAAGGGCTATGCCGTCGACATCGCCGAAGTGCGCGTGCGGGACGGCGGATCAGCGCCCCTTCGGCTCGATCGGATGGGACAGCAGAGGATCGACGTCACGCTGCCGCTGGAGCGCTGCGTCGACCATGTCGACCTCGGGATCATGTTCAAAGATCCGAAGTCGCCGCTCGCGTTGGGCATGAACTCCGACCCGCGCAGGGTGACGTGGGGGTTCTTCAACTACCGGATCGAGGCCCGATAACCTGCCCCCTTCGGACCGGCCTTCATCGGCCGCCCTTGGGCGGCCCTCGACGGGGCCGGCCGGACGGGTCGGGCGCAGCTTGTGCCGGTGTTCCGGAAGCGGCGGCCGGGCCGCGATGCAGGCCGTGGCGCAGGCTCGACAGCTGCAGCACGAGCTCCGGCTGGCGGTTGATGCCAAGCTTGCGGAACACGCGCTTCAGCACCACGCGCACCGTCCCTTCGGTGACGCCGAGCTTGGTGGCGGCGTCCTTCACCTCCGTGCCGCCGCCGATCAGTGCGGCGAGGCGGGCCTCGCCCAGCGTGAGGTTGAAGGCATCGCGCACCAGCACCGGATCCACCATATGCTCGCGCGAAACCGGCACGGCCAGGAGCAGGGTCCGGGCCGCCGGAGCGGTGCCGATGAGCCTTCCGCCGACTTCGGTGACGGGCAGCGCCCAGACCACGGTCCGGCTGCCATCCGCCGCAGTCAGGATGCATGGCTGCGGCGCAGATGGCGCCGCCTCCGCGTCGCTCGCGGCCTTGAGAACGGCGGCAAGCGGGGGCGCTCGGCCGGGGCGTGCGGGACCACGCGCCCGGCCAGGGTCGTGAACGGGCCGGAAATCGGCTGCGACCGGCGGCATTGGCATAGACGAGCTCTCCGTCGGCCCCCAGCGCATAGACGCCGGCATCGACCGCATCGAGCGCGGTGCGCAGCATCGCCTCGCTCGCCTCCAAACCGGCGAGCCGCAGCGACAGCCGCAGCGACTGCTCCACATGGCGCCCGAGCAGGCCGAGCGTCTCCATCTCCTCGGCCGTGAACGGCCCCTTGGCCTTGGCGCGCGGCACCGAGAGCAGAACGAGGACCTCCTTGTCCGGCAGGACCATGCAGCTCATCAGCCAGCCCAGCCCCACGCGTGCGAAGAAGTCGACGAAGATCGGCAGGCGCTCGATCTCCTGCGGCGTGGCGATGCTGAAGTCGTCGAACACGTCGCCGACGGTGAGGTGCATTTCCTGGGCGCGCAAGGCATGGGTGTCCTGCCGCCACCACTCCTCGTCCAGATAGACCCGGACCGCGTCACGCAAGCTTTCCGAATAGATGAACTCGGCCTGCGTCCCCGCGCTGTAGAAGATCACCACGGCGCCCTCGGCGTCGAACATCTCGCCGATCCTTGCCAGGGCCGACGGCCACCGTTCGGGAGCCAGTACGGCATCATAGATGGCTCGAACCGTATCACTGAAGACCTTCAAGATGATGTCTCTCCGATCCGCGCTGCCCACCCGCAGGCATGGGTCACCATCCCCCCGGGGACGCTCCAGACGCGGCCACCCGATCGCACGGCTCCGAATGATCCATTTTGGGGTATGGCAGAGCTTGTTTCGATCTGCAACACTATTGCCGTGCATTCAGGAACGCTATTGGCGCCAGATTTCTTGTGACTCGATCAGAATGTCACGTTACAACTTGCTAATGAAAAATATTACATAACATTAATGTCGAGACTCAGAGATTATTTTAAAGGATATCGCGCGCAGCTCGAAAGGATCCCAAGAGTCCCTTACGGCATAGCTTATACGTCCGCGGCGGCTCAGGCCGATCCGGGCTGGAAATTCTTGGCACGCATCGGGAAGGCATCATGAGCACCGCGATCATGGGATGTGGGCGACACGCGGATGAAGGCGCTGCGCCCCCGCCCGCCGGCCGGTCGTCACGAGCTGACGCCCCTCTGCCGGACACCGCAACCTTGCGCTCCTTCGTGCTGCGGGCGCCGAGGCGCGCTTCGGCCGGCGGGCCGGTTCGCGTGGCCTGCGTCTTGCCGTAGAGTGAGGACGTTGCGCCCGCCGATTCGCGCGATCCATGGCGTTAGCGCTCACGCGCGGATATTCTGCCCGAGAGCCCTCGGCTTTCGCGGAGTCCCTCCCCCCGGAACGGAGTTGAACGGAATGAACGCGGCCCAGCTCCTCGCCGATTACGTGAAGGCGATCGACATCATCGCGCTGCTGGCTTTGGTGGCGCTCGCGATCGCCGCTTTCTACCGGCGGGAGAACTGGTGGCTTTGGCTTCTCGGGATCGTCGTCATCGCCTGGGCGGCGAGCCGGCTCCTGGGGGCGTTCTGAGGCCGTGGCACCGGCGATGCGCCGCGGCACGGCCGAACCCGCCGATACCCAGGACGATACCGGCGCGGAGCGCCCCGGCAGCTGGCTGCGCGAGCTGGCGCGGATCAAGCCGGCCCCTTGGGAATGGGGCCGTGCCTTGCGCGCCGCCGTCTGCATCTGCCTGCCCTGGGCCGTCGGGCTTTCCTTCGACGCCGTCACGGCCGGCCTCTGGATTTCGCTCGGCGCGCTGATGGGCGCGGCCGGCGAGCCCGCCGGCGCCTATGACGCACGCCTGCGGCAGGTGCTCGGCGCGACGCTGATCGGCGCCTTCGGCTTCCTGGCCGGCTATCTCGGCGCCCTGCCCTGGCCCGCCGTGGTGGCGGCCATGACCGTGATCGCCTTTGCCGCCGGCATCGTCAGCAGTCTCGGGGCGATGTTCTCCATCGGCGCCATGCAGGCGCTTCTGCTCGCCTCCATCGCCATAGGCGTACCGGCCATCGGCCCCTTCTGGCAGCCCGCGCTGCTGTTTTTCGCCGGCGCGCTGTTCTATGCCGCGGCGCTCGCCGTTGAGGGCTTCGCGACGGGCGCGCGAGCGCGGCGGACGGCGATTGCGGACCTCCTGGTCTCCCTCGCCGCCCTCGCCGCCGCCCGGCGGCACGG
>NZ_JBNFNU010000166.1:0-8830 GCF_057364445.1 Xanthobacter sp. BG11Y11_SDJG | reverse complement strand
CGTCCAGCGCCGGCCGGCGCGCCTTGGTGGCGAGGCGTCGAGACGCGCCTGGTGGGCGTCGAGCGCGGCGTCGATGCGCGCCATCTTCTCGGCGGTGAGCGGATCGGCGCCGCGGCGCTCGATCTCGGCGAGCGCGTCTCGTTCGCCTCCTTGTAGCTCTCGAAGGCGGCGAGGAACTCGGCAGCGGCAGCGCGCTCCTCGAGAGTCTCGGCCTTCGCCACCTTGGTCTCGGGGGCGCGATGGGGGTTCGGCATGGGATCGGTCCTCAGATGGTGACGGGAGTTCGGGTCGCCTGACGCAGGCGCGCGGCGGCCTCGCGCAAGGCGCGCGCGGGCACGGCGGGATCGGCGGCGGGATCGGGCGCGCGCCGCGCCGGCGGTCGCCGGCGGCTCGCATGCAGGGCCGGAAGAGAGGGTCACGGCACCGACCTATCTGTCTGTTTCGAGCCGTCCTTGAGCCTGCCGGCAGACCGAACGGCGCGGCCATGGCCGTCGCGGCTCGCGCCGCAGCCCCTCGTCCGTCTTTCAGGAAGGACAACCCGTGGATGGGGTGTAGCTCAGCAGTGCCGGTGCGCCATTGACATTGGACAATGGGTCCGATGCGACGCCGGCGCGCGTGCGGCGAATCCTCGCCACCCGTTGCGGCGGCCTCAGGTGACGCGGCGCTTGGCGAGCTTGCGGGCGAGGGTGCGGCGGTGCATGCCGAGCCGGCGCGCGGTCTCCGACACGTTGAAGTCGGCATCCACCAGCGTCTCGTGGATGCGCTCCCATTCCAGCGTCTTGATGGAGCTGGGGCGCACGCCGAGCGGCACCTCCGGATCGCCCTCGGCGCGGTGGAAGGCGGCCTCGATGTCGTCGGCGTTGGAGGGCTTGGCGAGATAGTGGCAGGCGCCGAGCTTGATCGCCTCCACGGCGGTGGCGATGCTGGCAAAGCCGGTGAGCACGACGATGGGCATGCGCGGGTCGCGGGCATGAAGCCGGCGCACGCAGTCGAGGCCGGAGGCGCCGGCGAGCTTCAGGTCGACCACCGCGCAGCCGGGCTCGATGTCCTGTGCCCGGAGGTCGAGTTCCTCGGCGCTCACGCACAGCGCCACCCGGTAGCCGCGCCGCTCGAACGAGCGCCTGAGCGCGCGGGCGAAAGAGGGGTCGTCCTCCACCAGCAGCAGGCGGCGGTCGGCGGGCATCTCCTCAAGCGGCATCGGCGTCCTCCACCGCGAGCGATGCGACCGGAAGGCGCAGTTCGACGCACGCCCCGCCGCCGGCGAGGTTGCGGGCGGAAAGCCCGCCGCCGAGCTTGCGCAGCACGTTGGTGGACAGGAACAGCCCCAGACCGCGCCCCGGCTGCGGCTTGGTGGACTGATAGGGCTTGCCGATCTGCGCCAGCGCCTCGGGCGCAAACCCCGTGCCGGCGTCGCTCACGCGCACCAGGATGTCGTCGCCCTGCTGGAGCGCCTCCACGGCGACGCGCCCGGGCGAAGCCTCCAGCGCATTGTCGAGCACGTTGAACAGCATCTGCTGGATCATGCCGTCGCAGGCGACGACAAGGTCGGGGCGCACACCGTTGCGATAGCTGAGGTTGGCGGGGCGGCGCGCCTCGCGCCAGCGGCCCACCATGTCGTCGAGGACGGCGGCGAGCGCGGCGCGGCGCGTCTCCTCGGGGCGCGCCTCGCCGGCGGCGAGCAGGATCTGCGAAACGATGGACTTGCAGCGGGCGATCGCCGCCTGCATCTCCTCCAGCTCCTCGGCGAGCTCGCCGTCGCCGGCGATGCGGGGCATGTGCTGCCAGTCGTTGAGGATCACCGACAGGGTGGCGAGCGGCGTGCCGAGCTCGTGGGCCGCGCCGGTGGCGAGCAGGCCCATGCGCACGATGTGCTCCTCCTCCGCCGCGCGCTGGCGCATTTCGGCGAGGTGCGCATCGCGTTCGCGCAGATTGCCGGTGATGCGCGTCACGAACAGCACCGCCAGCACCGCCGCCAGGAGGAAGCACAGGAACATGCCCTGGAGATGCAGGTCGAAGAAGGTGGACGCCCCGTGGGCATGCCCCGTCATGCCGAGGTCGAGCGGGCGGTAGAAGCGCGACAGCCACACGAAGGCGAGGCTGGTGACGGCGACGATGGCCCACGAGGCCGCGGGCGGCAGCAGCACCGCCGCCAGGATGACCTGGAGCAAATAGAGCGAGATGAACGGATTGGTGGCGCCGCCGCTGAGATAGAGCTGGAGCGTGAGCGCCGCCACGTCCAGCAGCAGCTCGACGCACAGCTCGCCGTCGCTGACCGCCATGCCGGAGGCCACGCGGTGCAGGCTGACGAGGTTGAGCCCCACCAGGAAGACGATCACGAGCCCCATCTGCTGCAACGGCAGCGCGAGGCCGAGCGCGAGGTCGGCGATGGCGATGGTCGCCACCTGGCCCGCCACCGCCAGCCACCGCAAGGTGATGAGCAGCAGCAGGTTGCGCCGGTTGGCATCGGCCTCGATCGCGCCTGCGCCCGTCACGTCGGCTGTCCCTTTCGCTTCAGCGCCGTTCCGCCATTGCCCTTAGCGCGGCGGCGCGGCGCGCGGAACGGTCACGCTGTCGCGGCCCCGTCGGCGGTCGGCCGGGTTCATGGCCGCGTCATGGCCGGGCAGTCGGAGATGAAGTGGGCGTAGCGCGGCAGCACGGTGGGCAGCGGGAGTGGTCGCAGGGCGACCTGCTTATCCGCGGGTGGATCGACGGCACGATTGGACAAACGGTCCAAGCCGGCAGGGGCGGGCGCGTCGACGCGCCGCCGCGCGCGGCGGCAAGCTCACTCCGGCAAGCTCACTCGGGCAAGGTCCGCCCGAGCTTGCGCGCGGCATCCTTGAGGTGCGGCACCAAGGTGAGCGCCTTGTCCAGGGTGAAGCGGGGCAGGGGCCCATGGCACGCCACGGCGGCGACGACCGCGCCCTTGGCATCCTTGACCGGAACGGCGATGGCGACGAGCCCCTCCAGGAATTCCTGGGCGTCCATGCTGTAGCCGTCGGCGGCGATCCGCTCCAGCTCGGCCTCCAGCGCCGCAACGCTGGTGATGGTATTGGGCGTGTGCGCCTTGAGGTGCAGCGTCTCGATGATGCGGCGGCGCTGCGAGGGGCGCATGGTGGCGAGGAAGAGCTTGCCGCTGGCGGTGCAGTGCATGGGCACGCGCGAGCCGACTTCCAGGTGCATGCGCAGCGGCCAGCTCGCCTCCACGCGATCCAGATAGATCGCCTGGCTGCCGGCGCGGGTGACGAAGTTGCAGGTCTCGCCGGCCACCTCGACCAGGGCCTCCAGGATGCTGCGGCGCTCGGAGCTCACGGTGTTGCGGAGCATGTCGAAGCCCATGCGCAGGAAGCGCGGGCCGATGGCGAAGCGCCGGCCGTCCGGCTCGCGCATCAGGTAGTTCTCCGCCTCCAGCTTCTGGCAGAGCCGGTGCACCGTGGGCTTCGGCAGCGGCAGCCGCGCGCACAGATCAGGGACGCTCAAAGCGGTTTCGGAGCGCGCCACCTCGCTCAGGAGATCGAGCGCCCGCAACATCGCCGAGGCGTTGTCGCGCTCCTCCAGCCGCGGTGCCGGCGCGTCCGCCGCCTCGGCCTCAAGCGGGTCGGCCTGAAGCTCGTCCGTTTTGCGCGCCGCTCGTCTCTGCGCCATGTCCGCCCGTGCCGTCCGTCGTCCAAAAGGTGCCTTTCCGGCCACCCTTATCGGCTTGGGGGGCAAGTCAAATGGGGTGGAGGGCGGTGCAGGCGCAGCATGACGTCTTTTGCGATGCACAACAAAAATCTCATTCAGTGAGCTATTAAAGCTCAAAATATGAATTGACTCGTCTCATCCTTTGGTCGCATCGTCGTGCCTGCAGAGAGGAAACTGCCAATGCAAGGCGAGGAAACCTTCGACTTCGTCGTCATCGGCGCGGGGTCGTCCGGATGCGTCCTGGCCAACCGCCTGAGCGAGGACGGCAAAAGCCGCGTGGCTCTGGTGGAGGCCGGACCGAAAGACAGCAATCCGTGGATTCACGTGCCGATCGGCTACGGGAAGACCATGTGGAACGACCGCCTGAACTGGCGCTTCCACACCGAGCCCGAGCCCACCATGGGTGGACGGCGCATCTACTGGCCGCGCGGGCGCGTGCTCGGCGGCTGCTCGTCCATCAACGGTCTGATCGTCGTCCGCGGCCAGAAGGAAGACTATGACGGCTGGGCGCAGGCCGGCGCGGACGGCTGGTCCTACGACGACGTGCTGCCCTATTTCGTGAAGCTGGAAGACAATGCCCGCTTCGCCGGCGATCCCCTGCACGGCACCGGCGGCCCCGTCACCATCAGCTCGATCCGGCGCAAGCACGAGCTGATCGAGGTCATCAAGGCGAGCGCCAAGACGCTCGGCGTGCCCGAGACCGAGGACTTCAACGGCGCCGCGCAGGAAGGCGTCGGCTATTACCAGCTGACCACCCGCAACGGCCTGCGCGTGAGCGCGGCGAAGGCCTATCTCAACCCCGCCGCCGGCCGCCGAACCTCGCCATCCTCACCGAGACGCGCGCGCGCCCGCCGTGGTGTTCGAGAACGGCCGCGCGGTCGGCGTCGAAGTGAGCGTCGGCGGCCAGGTGAAGGTGCTGAAGGCGCGCCAGGGCGTGATCCTGTCGGCGGGCGCGGTGCAATCGCCGCAATTGCTCATGCTGTCCGGCATCGGCCCGGCCGAGCACCTGCGGGCGAACGGCATCGGCGTCTATCTGGACAGTCCCGGCGTCGGCGGCAATCTTCAGGATCACCTGCAGCTGCGCCTGCTCTACCGCTGCAGCAAGCCCATCACCACCAACGACGCGCTGAATTCCCTCTTCGGGCGCCTGCGCATGGGGCTGGAATACGCCTTGTTCCGGGGCGGCCCGCTTGCCATCGGCATCAACCAGGGCGGGCTCTTCACACGGGTGCTGCCGGAATCGAAGACGCCCGACATCCAGTTCCACATCGGCACGATCTCCGCCGACATGGCGGGCGGCAAGGTGCATGATTATTCCGGCTTCACCCTCTCGGTGTGCCAGCTGCGGCCGGAGAGCACCGGCGAGATCCGGCTCGGCTCGGCCGATCCGCTCGACGCGCCGAAGATCACCGCCAACTATCTCGCCACCGAGACCGACCGCCGCTGCTCGGTGGAAGGCATGAAGTTCGCCCGCCGGCTCGCCGCCACCGCCCCGTTCAGCGACTACGTGGCGGAGGAGAAGCTGCCCGGCCCCGGCGTCACCGACGACGAAGGCCTGCTCGCTTTCGCCCGCGAATACGGCGCCACCATCTTCCACCCCGTCGGCACCTGCCGCATCGGGCGGGACGACGACCGCGCGGCGGTGGTGGATCCGCGCCTTCGGGTGCGCGGCGTCGACGGCCTGTGGGTGGTGGACTGCTCCGTGATGCCGCGCCTCGTGTCCGGCAACACCAACATTCCCGCGATCATGATCGGCGAGAAGGCCGCCGACATGATCCGCGAGGACACGCTGAACAACAGCATCGGGCGAGACAACGCCCAGAACTCGATCAATGACGGGAGGACACAATGGCTGGGCAAGCGGGAGCTTCAAGTCGTGAACTGAGGCGGGTGGTCGGCGCCAGCGTGATCGGCGCCACCATCGAATGGTACGACTTCTTTCTGTACGGCATTGTCGCCGGCATCGTCTTCAACAAGCTTTACTTCCCGGCCGACGACCCGGTGATCTCGATCCTGCTCGCCTACACCACGTTCGCCGTCGGCTTCGTGGCGCGGCCGGTGGGCGGCCTGATCTTCGGCCATTTCGGCGACAAGCTCGGCCGCAAGAGCATGCTCATCATCACCCTGATGATCATGGGCATCGCCACCGTGGCCATCGGCCTTCTGCCGACCTACGCCCAGATCGGCATCGCCGCGCCGATCCTGCTGCTGCTCCTGCGCATCGCCCAGGGCATCGGCATCGGCGGCGAGTGGGGCGGCGCGGTTCTCATGGCGTATGAGTACGCGCCCGAGGGTAAGCGCGGCTTCTTCGCCTCGATCCCGCAGATCGGCCTCGCGCTCGGTTTGTGTCTCGCCTCCGGCGTCACCGCCATCGTCTCCATGCTGCCGGAAGAGCAGTTCATGAGCTGGGGCTGGCGCGTCGGCTTCGTCGGCTCGATCGTGCTGGTCTTCGTCGGCATGTATATCCGCCTGAAGGTGCACGAGACGCCGGAGTTCGAGCAGGTGAAGGCCGCCAACAAGGAGCAGGCCATCCCGTTCGTGACGATGATCAAGGAGTATCCGCGCAACATCCTGCTCGGCATGGGCGTGCGCTACATCGACGGCGTGTTCTTCAACGTCTTCGCGGTGTTCTCCATCGTCTATCTCGCGAACTACGTGAAGGTGCCGCGCACCACGGCGCTGTGGCTGGTGACGCTCGCCGCCTTCGTGATGGTGTTCACCATCCCGATGTTCGGCAAGCTCTCCGACAAGTGGGGCCGCCCGCGGACCTACGCCATCGGCTCGCTGCTGCTGGCTTTGGTCACGTTCCCAGCCTTCTGGCTGTTCTCGACCGGCTCGCTGCCGCTGATCGCGCTCGGCATCGTGGTGCCGTTCGGGGTGCTCTATGCCATGTGCTACGGCCCCGAGGCGGCCCTGTTCTCGGACCTGTTCGACGCGCGGGTGCGCTATACCGGCATCTCGTTCGTCTACCAGTTCTCCGGAATCTTCGCGAGCGGCATCACCCCGATCATCGCCACCTATCTGCTCGCCCGCGGCGACGGGCAGCCCTGGCAGGTCGCCGGCTACGTGGTGTTCGCGGCGCTCGTGTCGATGCTCTCGGCCATGGCGATCCGCGCCCCGGCGCCGCGCCCCTCCGACGCCGCGCAGCGCACATCGGCGGAAGCCGCGCGCCAGCCCGCGCGCTAGCGCCCGCTTGGACCGGAGGCGGCGCGACGCCGTCGCCTCCTTCTTCCCCATCGTTTCCGAGAGGATTGCTCCGTCATGAAGATGACCACCGAAGAGGCGTTCATCAAAGTCCTGCAGGCGCACGGCATCAACGAGGCGTTCGGCATCATCGGCTCGGCCATGATGCCGGTGTCCGACCTGTTTCCGAAGGCCGGCATCCGCTTCTGGGACTGCGCCCACGAGACCAATGCGGGCCTGATCTGCGACGGCTACACGCGCGCCACCGGCCGCATGGCCATGGCCATCGCCCAGAACGGCCCGGGCGTGACCGGCTTCGTCACCGCCATGAAGACCGCCTACTGGAACCACACGCCGATGCTGCTGGTGACCCCCCAGGCGGCCAACAAGACCATCGGCCAGGGCGGGTTCCAGGAAGTCTCGCAGATGGCCATGTTCGAGGACATGGTCTGCTACCAGGAGGAGGTGCGCGACCCCTCGCGCGTCGCCGAGGTGCTCAACCGCGTGATCGAGAAGGCCTGGCGCGCCAGCGCGCCGGCGCAGATCAACGTGCCGCGCGATTTCTGGACCCAGGTGATCGACATCGAGCTGCCGCAGATCGTGCGCCTGGAGCGCCCCGCGGGCGGCAGGCAGGCCATCGCCGAGGCGGCGCGGCTGCTGACGGAGGCCAAGTTCCCGGTGGTGCTGAACGGCGCCGGCGTGGTGATCGGCAACGCCATCGGCGAGGCCATGGCGCTGGCCGAGCGCCTGGAGGCCCCGGTGTGCGCCGGCTACCAGCACAACGATGCCGCCCCCGGCAGCCACCCGCTCTCGGTCGGGCCGCTCGGCTATAACGGCTCGAAGGCCGCCATGGAGCTGATCGCCAAGGCCGACGTGGTTTTGGCGCTGGGCACCCGGCTCAACCCGTTCTCCACCCTGCCCGGCTACGGCATCGACTACTGGCCGAAGCAGGCCAAGATCATCCAGGTGGACATCAACCCGGACCGCATCGGCCTCACCAAGAAGATCACGGTGGGCATCTGCGGCGACGCCAAGGAGGTGGCGACCCAGCTCCTGGCGCAGCTCGGTCCCGGCGCCGGCAATGCGGGCCGCGAGGAGCGCCGCGCGCTGATCCACCAGACGCGCTCGCGCTGGCTCCAGCAGCTCGCCTCCATGGACCATGAGGACGACGATCCCGGCACCCGCTGGAACGAGGAGGCCCGCGCCCGCGACGCCAACCGCATGTCGCCGCGGCAGGCCTGGCGCGCCATCCAGTCGGCGCTGCCCAAGGACGTCATCATGTCCACGGACATCGGCAACAACTGCGCCATCGGCAACGCCTATCCGAGCTTCGAGGCGAGCCGCAAGTATCTGGCACCCGGCATGTTCGGACCGTGCGGCTACGCCTTCCCGGCGATCATCGGCGCGAAGATCGGCTGCCCCGACGTGCCGGTGTTCGGCTTCGCCGGCGACGGCGCGTTCGGCATCTCCATCAACGAGATGACCTCCATCGGCCGCGAGGAATGGCCGGCCGTGACCATGGTGGTGTTCCGCAACTTCCAGTGGGGCGCCGAGAAGCGCAACACGACGCTCTGGTACGACAACAACTTCGTCGGCACCGAGCTGGACCCCAAGCTGTCCTACGCCAAGATCGCGGAGGGCTGCGGCTTCAAGGGCGTGCGGGTCGACACCGTGGAGAGCCTCAAGGACGCCATCCACACCGCGGCCGAGGACCAGAAGAAGGGCATCACCACCTTCATCGAGGTGGTGCTGAACCAGGAGCTGGGCGAGCCCTTCCGCCGCGACGCCATGAAGAAGCCGGTGCCGGTGGCCGGCATCGAGCGCTCCGACATGCGCGAGCAGCTCGCGCGCTGAACCGCGACCGGGCGGGGGCGCGCAGGCCCCCGCCCGGCCCATCCCGTCCCACGGGAGGTCCGCCCATGCTTGCCCTCGACCGGATCATCGACGCCGCCCGCGCCGCCCCGCG
>NZ_JBNFNU010000165.1:0-8854 GCF_057364445.1 Xanthobacter sp. BG11Y11_SDJG | reverse complement strand
ACATCCACCGGCCGGCGCCCTCACCCCCACCGTGGTGCTCTCGCTGGGCCTCGGCCTGGCGCTCATGGTGGCGATCGGCCTGATCGACCGCTCGCTCACCCAGGAGCTGGCCGGCCCGGTGCAGGAGGAGGCGCCGAGCTTCTTCTTCGTCGACGTGCCGAGCACCGAAGAAGACGCCTTCGCCCGCTTCATCGCCGCGCGGGCGCCGGGCGCGACGCTGCGCGCGGTGCCCATGCTGCGCGGGCGCATCCTCTCGCTCAACGGCGTGCCGGCGGATGCGGTGCGGCCCTCGGCGGATGCCGCCTGGGTGCTGCAGAGCGACCGCGGCATCACCTTCTCAGCCACGCTGCCGGAAGGCTCGCGCCTCGTGGAGGGTGCGTGGTGGGGGGCGGGCGAGAGCGCGCCGCTGATCTCGTTCGACGCCAAGCTCGCGGCCGGGCTCGGGCTCAAGGTGGGCGACAGCGTGAGCGTCAACGTGCTCGGCCGCGTCATCACCGCCCGCATCGCCAATCTGCGCGAGGTGAAGTGGGAGCGGCTCGGCATCAACTTCGTCATGGTGTTCTCGCCGGCGACCTTCGCCGGCGCGCCCCATTCCATGCTGGCGACCCTCACCTTTCCCGGCGGCGCCGACGCGGCGGGGGAGATCGCCTTGCTGAACCAGGTCGCCGCCGCCTGGCCGGCGATCACCGTGGTTCGGGTGAAGGAGACGCTGGAGGAGGCGCGGCGCATGGTGGAGAACCTCTCCCTCGGCATCCGCGCGGCGAGCCTCGTCACGCTCGTCACCTCGCTGCTGGTGCTCTCCGGCGCGCTCGCGGCGGGCCAGCAGCGGCGGGTCTACGAGGCGGTGATCCTGAAGACGCTCGGGGCGACAAGGGCGCGGCTCATCGCCGCCTTCGCGCTGGAATATGCCGGCATCGGCCTCGCCACCGCCTTGGTGGCGGTGGCAGCGGGGAGCCTTGCCGCCTACGGCGTGGCGGTGTTCGTGATGGAGATCGGCTTCACCTTCTCGGCGCCCGTCGCCTTCGGCGCCGCGCTCGGGGCGCTCGCCGTGACGGTCTCGCTCGGCCTGCTGGCGACGCTGCGCGCCTTGAGCGCGCCGCCCGCGCGCGTGCTGCGGCATTTGTGACGCGGGCCTGTGTGACAGGGCGCCTGTGACGCAGCCTGCTGCGACCAAGAAGGTCAGCCCTGCGCCTTGATCGGACCCGCCTGCCGTGCAAGCACCGTGAGGAGAAGTTCGGGATCATCCTCATGGACCAGCGGGCGGCAGCGGCATCGGCGGACCTCGTCATCGGCGAGGGGCGGTTTCTGTCCGCCCATCCGCTCCGCGCGGCGGTGCTGGGCGAGTTGCATGCCCGCCCGTTCGTGCCGGCGCAGACGCCGCGGCGCTTCCTGCATGCCGGCTTCCTGCTGGACGCCGCCGCCGCCCAGAAGGACCGCACCGCCATCGCCGAGCTGTGCGCCTCGCGCGGCCTGCCCGCGCCGGCGCCGGGCGCCAAGCACCATTCGGTGTCGTTCGGCGGCGCCAATCTGCGCTGGGAGAGCCACGCCGAGTTCTGCACCTACACCTGGGACATGCCGTGCCCGGAGATCGTGCCCGGCGCGCTGCCGTTCCAGCCGCCGGCGGTGACGCTGGCGAGCCCGTTCGGCGAGGTGCCCCAGCCCGGCCCGCTGCTGGTGGCGGTGGACCTCCACCTCGTCACCGACACCGCCGAGGACTTCCTGCTCGACAAGGTGTTCGACCGCGCCAGCCTGGCCCGCTCGGACGTGGGCGACGGCCAGGCGGAGATCGCCACCGACTTCATGGCCGACCCCTCCGGCTTCGTGCGCATCCTGGTGCGCGACCGGGGCCTCGGCGCGGAGGCGGCGGGCGCGCTGGTGCAGCGCCTGCTTGAGGTGGAAACCTACCGCACCCTGGCGCTGCTCGGACTGCCGGAGGCGCAGCGTCTGTCGCCCGCCATCTCGCGCATCGAGGGGCGCCTTGCCGGCGCGGCCAAGGAGATGACGCTGACCGAGGGCCTCGCCGCCAACAACGAACTGCTGGACGAGCTGGTGGCGCTCGCCTCCGAGATCGAGGCCGGGGCCACCGCCTCGCTGTTCCGCTTCGGCGCCAGCCGGGCCTATATGGAGATCGTGCGGCTGCGCCTTGCCGCCATCCGCGAGGTGGCGGTGCCGGGCTTTCCCACCTGGCAGCAATTCCTCGACCGCCGCATGGCCCCTGCCATGCGCACCTGCTTCGCGGTGGAGGATCGGCAGGAGAAGATCGCGGGCAAGCTCGCCAATGCCGCCGACCTGCTGCGCACCCGCGTCGACGTGGAGCTGGAGCAGCAGAACCGCGACCTGCTGAGCGCCATGAACGAGCGCACCCGCCTGCAATTGCGCCTCCAGCGCACGGTGGAGGGGCTCTCGGTGGCGGCCATCTCCTATTACGTGGTCAGCCTCGTCCACCACGTGTTCGAGGGCATCCACGAGAGCGGCATCGACGCCCGCCTCACCGGCCTCCATCTCGACGTGGGGCTGCTGACCGCGCTCTCCGTGCCGGTGGCGGTGCTGGGGGTCTGGTCGGTGGTGCGCCGCATCCGCAGCGCGCACGGCGACGACGACTGACGCTGCGTCATGCGGGCACCGGCGCAAAGGCCCCTTGCCGCAGAGCGCGGATGCGCGCTGGCGCGGGACATCCTATCTAGGACGGGACGGCCGCAGCGCCACCTCCCTTTCGGCCCGCCTTCAGGGCGCGCCGGACCCGCCATTCCCAAGGACCCGCCATGGACCAGCAGCCCATCCAGATCGCCATCGTGCCCGTCACGCCGTTCCAGCAGAACGCCTCCATCGTCTGGTGCACCAAGACCATGAAGGGCGCGGTGGTGGACCCCGGCGGCGACCTCGACAAGATCCGCGCCGCCATCGCCGAGACCGGGGCGCAGATCGAGAAGATCGTGCTCACCCACGGCCATGTGGACCACGCCGCCGGCGCCGCCGAGCTGGCCGAGAGCCTCAAGGTGCCCGTCGAGGGACCGCACGCGGCCGACCAGTTCATCATCGACGGCATCCCGGACATGGCCGCGAAATACGGCATCCCCGGCGCCCGCGCGGTGACGCCGGACCGCTACATGGTGGAGGGCGACACGCTAAAGGTGGGCGAGCTCGACTTCGAGGTGCTGCACGTGCCCGGCCACACGCCGGGCCACCTGGTCTATGTGTACAAGCCGGCCGGCATCGCCATCGTCGGCGACACGCTGTTCCGCGGCTCGGTGGGGCGCACCGACTTCCCCTATGGCAGCCACGACGCGCTGATCTCCGGCATCGTCGAGAAGCTGCTGCCGCTCGGCGACGCCACCGTGTGCCTGCCGGGGCATGGGCCGCTCACCAGCATCGGCGACGAGCGGGCGTCCAACCCGTTCCTGCCGCGCTGAGCCGGCCCGTGCGCTACGCGGTCTATCTCGCCCCCGCCGCCGACAGCGCCTTGTGGCGCTTCGGCTGCGCCATCCTCGGCCGCGACGCCGAGACCGGCACCGAGCCGGCGCCGCCGGACCTCGCCGGCTTCGACACCGCGCGCTGGCACGAGATCACCGCCGAGCCGCGCCGCTACGGCTTCCACGGCACGCTGAAGGCGCCGTTCAGCCTCAAGCCGGGCCTCGACGAGGCGGCGCTGCTCCAGGCGCTTGGCGAAGTGGCGGCGGAGCACCGCCCGTTCGAGCTGCCGCCGCTGGCGGTGACGGCGATCGGCCGCTTCGTGGCGCTCACCCCTCCGGTCGCCGTGCCGACGCTCGACGACATCGCCGGCTGCGTGGCGACCGACCTCGACCCCCTGCGCGCGCCGCTGACCGACGGGGAGCGCGCGCGCCGCAGGCCGCACCTCTTGAGCCCGCGCCAAATGGAGCTGCTCGACACCTACGGCTATCCCTATGTGCTGGAGGAGTTCCGCTTCCACATGACGCTGACCGGCCCGCTGGCCGAGGCCGAGCAGGGGCACGCGCTGAACGCGCTGTCCGACGCCTTCGCCGCCTCCGGGGCGCGGGTGCCCACCGAGATCACCGACCTCGCGGTGTTCGCGGAGCCGGCGCGGGGCGCGCCGTTCCGGCTCATCCACCGCATTCCGCTGGGCCTCAAGGTGGTTTGATACCCCTCGCCTGGGCCGTGCGCCGGCTCCCCTTCCCGGCCGATCGGTGCTATCGAGGAGCGACCATGCGTTCCAAGGCTCACTCAGCTCCGGCAGACCCCGTGCCGCACATCCATTCCGCCTCGGTCGTTTCCGCGCTCGCCACGGTGGAGGCCGAGCAGGCCGGCCTCGCCGCGCTCAAGGCGGCGCTGGAGGGGCCGCTCGGGCCCGCCTTCGAGGTGGCGGTGGCGACGATCCAGAACGCCCGCGGCCGCGTCGTCGTCACCGGCATGGGCAAGAGCGGGCATGTGGGGCGCAAGATCGCCGCCACGCTCGCCTCTACCGGCACGCCGGCCCATTACGTCCATCCCGCCGAGGCGAGCCACGGCGATCTCGGCATGATCACGGCGGACGACGTGATCGTCGCCCTCTCCTGGTCCGGCGAGACCGTGGAGCTGCGCGACCTCGTGGACTATTCGCGGCGCTTCGACGTGCCGCTGGTCGCCTTCACCTCGAACCCGGAGAGCGCGCTCGCCGTGAGCGCCAGCGTGGTGCTGGCGCTGCCGATCGCGCCGGAGGCCTGCCCGCACGGGCTCGCGCCCACCACCTCCACCTTGATGCAGCTCGCCCTCGGCGACGCGCTGGCGGTGGCGCTGCTGCAGAACCGGGGCTTCACCGCGCTCGACTTTCGCCAGCTTCATCCCGGCGGCAAGCTGGGCGCCAGCCTCAGGTTCGTGCGCGACGTGATGCGCGGCGGCGACGCGGTGCCGCTGGTGGCGGGCGACACCCTTATGGGCGAGGCGCTGGTGGAGATGAGCGCCAAGGGCCTCGGCTGCGTCGGCGTGGTGGGTGAAGACGGCCGGCTGCTCGGCATCGTCACCGACGGCGACCTGCGCCGTCACATGTCCAACGACCTGACCGCCCGCGCCGCGCGCGAGATCATGACGCCGGCGCCCAAGACCGTGCGGCCGGACCAGCTCGCCTCCGAGGCGCTTCTGCTGCTCAACGCGAAGGCGATCACCGCGCTCCTGGTGGTGGCGGACGACAAGCCGGTGGGCGTGCTCCACATCCACGACTTGCTGCGCACCGGCATCGCCTGAGGCGCACCCCCCTCACGCCACCGGCGGCGCGTCCCCCGGCTTCGCCGCGAGGAGGTCGCGCAGGGTGCGCACGGTGGAGCCGTCCGCCACCCCGTCCACCTTGGCGGGCCGGAAATGGCGCTGGAAGGCGGTGACGACGATGCGCGTCGCCTCGTCATAGTCGCCCGTCACGGCGATGCCGTAGCCGTAGAGCGCCAGCATGGCCTGGAGCGCCGCCACCGGCGGGCCGGCGTCGCCCTGCATCAGGAAGCCGCCGCCGCCGAGCGGCGCCGCCGGCACCAGGTGCCCGACGCCGGCCGCGTGCAGCGTGCCCCAGGGAAACTTCTCGCCCGGATCCTCCTTGCGCGCCGGCGCCACGTCCGAATGGGCGAGCACCCGGTCGGCGCGGATGCCATGGCGCGTAGCGAGATCGCGGCAGAGCGCGATCACGCCGTCGATCTGCACGGCCGGAAAGTCCGGCAGCCCGGCGGAATGGCCGCCATTGACGATCTCGATGCCGATGGAGCGGGAATTGGTGTCGGTCTCGCTCTCCCACACCGAGACCCCGGCATGGTGGGCGCGCAGCGCCTCCGGCACCATCTGCACCACGCTGCCGTCCTCTAGCACCACATAGTGGCTGGAGACCTTGCTTGCGGGATCGGCCAGCAGGTCGATCGCCGCCTGGGCGCTGTCCATGCCGGTATAGTGCAGCACGATCATGTCGATGGGCAGCGTGCGGTCGGTGATGTTGGGGGAGGGCTTGAGCGCCACCACCAGCGGCGAATCGGGCTGGAACGGCAGGCCGTCGCCGACCTCTGCGCTATCGGTCATGGCAGTCCCCGCTGGCGGGCGATGGCGTCATAGGCGGCATTGAGCGCCGCGACGCGGTCGTTGGCGAGCTTGATGGCGGCGGGCGGCAGGCCGCGGCCGGCGATCCGGTCCGGATGGTGCGCCGCGACCAGCGCCCGCCAGTGGGCCTTCACCTCGGCATCGCTGGCGCCGGGGTCGAGGTCGAGCACCGCATAGGGATCGCCCGGCCGACGCACGTGCCGCGCCTCGATGCGCTCATAGGCGGCGCCGGTGAAGCCGAGGATGCGGCCCACTTCGGCGAGGAAGGCGAGCTCCGCCGGGTGCAGCGCATGGTCGGCCTTGGCCACGTGGAACAGCGCGTCCAGGAGGTCCTCGCGGGTGTCCGGCTCGTCGGCGAACAGCTCCGCCACCTGGCGGGCATAGGCCTCGAAGCCGGCCGTGTCCTGCTTGGCGAGGTCGTAGAGGCGCGCCACCTGGGCGAGGTCCTCCTCCGGGATGTCGAACACCTCCCGGAACGCGTTGACCTCCGCCTGGACCACCTCGCCGTCCGCCTTCGCCATCTTGGCGAGCAGGGCGACGAGGGCCACGGAGAAGGCGGCGTTCTTGGGCGCCGGCGCAAACAGCCGGTCGAGCGCATGCCCCGCGAGCGCACCCACCAGCGCGCCGAGCGGCCCGCCCAGCGCGAACCCCATGCCCGCCCCGCCGATCAATCCATAGGCCACGTGGTCCTCCTGAGTGAGGCGAGGAGCTACGGTGTTCGCGGCGGTTTCTCAAGGGGGGAGCGTTGGGGCGCGCCGGGCGTGCCGGCGCCCCTTTGGCCGCGCCGGTCTGCGGCGATTCCATTGACGCCCATGACTGCCCATGTTAACCCATTATTACCCAAGACATGACCGGGCGGCCCTGGCCGCCGCAGGGGCGCGCCCGTGGCGCGTCCGCCGAGAGGGGGCAGCCGGGCGCCATGGACCGCTTCGTGTCCACCTACACGATGCGCCTGGACGCCAAGGGCCGGGTGTCCATCCCCGCGCCGTTCCGCGCGGTGCTGGCCAAGGACGGCGCGGAGATCCTGCACTGCCACCCGAGCCTCGCCGAGCCGGCGCTGGATGCGGGCGGGTCGCGGCTGCTCGGCGAGATCGAGGACCTGATCGCGCGCTACCCGCCTTATTCCGAAGCGCGCGAGCAGCTCGCCACCGCGCTCTACGGCACCAGCGAGAGCCTGCGCATCGATCCGGAGGGCCGGGTGGTGCTGACCGAGACGCAGAAGGCCCATGCCGGCATCGGCGACCATGTCGCCTTTGTCGGGCTCGGCCACAAGTTCAGGATGTGGGAACCGGAAAGGCTCAAGGCCCATCTCGCGGAGGCCACCCGCAGGGTGCGCGAGCTGCGCCAGGCCATCGGCTCCCAGGCAGAGGGCCCCAAGGGCTCCCCGGCATGACGACGGACGGCGGAGCCGGTCCCCCCGGCGCCGCAGGCGGACCCGCCCGTCATCTGCCGTGATGCTCGACGAGGTCCTCGCGCACCTCGCGCCGAAGGATGCCGGCCATTATGTGGACGGCACCTTCGGCGCGGGCGGCTATACCAGCGCAATCCTTGCCGCCGCCGACTGCCGGTGCTCGCCATCGACCGCGACGACAGCGCCATCGCCGCCGGTGCGCCGCTGGTCGCCGCCTCCGGCGGGCGGCTGACCCTGGTCCACGACCGCTTTTCCCGCCTCGACGCGGTCGCCGCCGACCACGGCTTCGCCCCACTCGACGGCGTGGTGCTCGACATCGGCGTCTCCTCCATGCAGCTCGACGAGGCCGAGCGCGGCTTCTCGTTCCGCCGCGACGGCCCGCTCGACATGCGCATGGGATCGGACGGCCCCTCCGCCGCCGACCTCGTGGCCGGGCTGGAGGAGGCGGAGCTCGCCCATATCATCTGGTCGCTGGGGGAGGAACGGCAGTCCCGCGCCATCGCCCGCGCCATCGTCAAGGCGCGCACTGACGCCCCCATCACCCGCACCTCGCAGCTTGCCGAGATCGTCGCCCGCGTGGTGTGGGCGAAGCCCGGCGAGATGCATCCCGCCACCCGCACCTTCCAGGCGCTGCGCATCGCCGTGAACGAGGAGCTGAACGAGCTGGCGGCCGCTTTGGTGGCCGCCGAGGCGGCCCTGCCGGCCCGGCGGCCACCTTGTGGTGGTGACGTTCCATTCCCTTGAGGACAGGATCGTTAAGACTTTTCTGGCAAACCGGACGAAGGCACCGTCCGCGTCGCGCCACATGCCGCAAGCCGAGGGTCCGGCCCCCTCCTTCCGCCTCCTTGCCAAGGGTGCGGTGGAGCCCGGCCCCCAGGAGGTGGCGAGAAATCCCCGCTCCAGGTCCGCCAAGCTCAGGGCGGCGGAGCGGACGGACACCCCGGCGCATCCGGGCGGTGACGTGAGGGGGCTTCTTCCCGCCCCCTTCGTGCAACGCCAGGGGCGGAGACGCTAGGACCGATGCTGCGGGTGGCCAACGTCGTGATGGTGGTCGCGCTGCTCGTGACCGCCGGTGTGGTGTATCACCTCAAATACGCCTCCACCTCCGAGGCCGAGCGGCTCGCCAGCCTGCGGGTGCAGATCCGCAAGGAGCGCGAGGTCATCGGCCGGCTCAAGGCGGAGTGGGCGCGCCGCACCTCGCCCATCTACATCCAGGGCCTGGTGCAGCGCCACCTCGACCTCAAGCGGCTCGACGTGGAGTCCATCTCCGATCTCTCCGACCTGCCCGAGCGCGCGCAGGCCAATGACGACAAGATCGGCGGCATGATCGAGGCGCTGACCGACGCCCCGCTGGTGACCTCCTCGGTGAGCAGGAGCGCGCCGCCGCGCGGGCGACGGCAGGACCGGCGCGCCGGATCG
>NZ_JBNFNU010000164.1:0-8868 GCF_057364445.1 Xanthobacter sp. BG11Y11_SDJG | reverse complement strand
CGGCGTCGCCGGCATGCGCACGCCGCCGGCCTGGCTCCGGCCCGGCTCGGTGGTGCGCGCCCAGCGTCGAGGGCCTCGGCACCCTCCCCAACCCCATTGTGCAAGGCGCCCCCCTATGGCCAGTAACCCGCGTCCGGTGGTGTTCGCCACCAATGCGATCCACCCGGACGGCGCGGCGCTGCTCGCGCCGCATGCCGAGATCGTGGTGGGGCCGGACACGTCCGACGACACCCTGCGCGCCGGCGTGCGCGCCGCGGACGCGGTGATCGTGCGCGCCAAGCTGCCCCCGGGCGTGTTCGCGGGCGCCGCGCGCCTCAAGGGCGTGGTGCGGCACGGCGTGGGGCTGGACTTCATCCCCGTCGCCGAGGCCACCGCCCTCGGCATCCCGGTCGCCAACCTGCCGGGCAGCAACACCCAGACGGTCGCGGAATACGTCTTCGCCGCCTTGTTCGCGCTGCGCCGGCCCCTGGCGGGCATGGATGCCAGCCTCAGGACGGACGGCTGGAACCTGGCGCGGAGCCTTGCGGACGGCACGCAGGAGATCGGCGCTTCCACTCTCGGCATCGTCGGCCTCGGCGCCATCGGCCAGCGCGTCGCCGCCGTCGCCGCCGGCGGCTTCGGCATGCGCGTGCTCGGCGCCTCGCGCTCCGGCACCGCGCCCGAGGGCATCACGCCGGTCCGTATCGAGGAATTGTTCGCGCAGTCCGACGCCATCGTCATCGCCTGCCCGCTGACGCCGGAGACCACCGGCCTCGTCAGCGCCGACCTCATCGCCCGCATGAAGCCGGACGCGGTGCTGATCAATCCCGCGCGCGGCCCCATCGTCGACACGGCGGCGCTCATCGCGGCGCTGAAGGCGGGCCGCATCGCCGGCGCCGCCACCGACGTCTACGACGTCCATCCGGTGCCGTTCGACAGCCCGCTGTTTGCGCTGCCGAACCTCCTCATGACGCCCCACGGCGCCGGCATCACCGCCACCTCCATGCGGGCCATGAGCATCGGCGCCGCCGAAGAGGTGCTGCGCATCCTCAAGGGGGAGGCGCCGAAGAACCTCGTCAATCCCGCCTATCGCAAGCCCGCCGCCTGAGCGGCGCGATCGAGACCGAGAAGCCCCATGCGCATCGCTTCCATCAAGGCCGTCCCCATCTCCTTCCGCGTGCCCGAGGGCAAGAACGTCACCCTCGGCATCGGCCGCGCGGTGAAGCGCGATTCCGTGCTGGTGCGGGTCGAGACCAGCGACGGCGTGGTCGGCTGGGGCGAGGCCCATCACGGCCGCTGCCCCGGCGCCGTGGCGAAGCTCATCGACACCACCCTGTCGGAGCTGGTGCTCGGCATGGATGCGCTCGACGTGGTCGGCGTGTGGCAGAAGGTCTACCGCATGCAGCTCGCGAGCCACGGCATGGGCGCCGCCGCGGCCCTGGCGCTGAGCGGGCTCGACATCGCGCTCTGGGACATCCGCGGCAAGGTCATGGGCCAGCCGATCCACCGTTTGCTCGGCGGCGCGCCGAAGCCGATCAAGGCCTATGCCGGCGGCATTTCGCTCGGCTGGCAGGACCCCAAGGCGCTTGCCGAGGAAGCGGCGTCCTACGTCGCCCAGGGATACAAGGCGCTGAAGCTGCGCGGCGGCGACGCCCCCGCCCGCGACATCGCCCGCGTGGAGGCGGTGCGCGCCGCCGTCGGGCCGGAGATCGACATCCTCGTCGACGGCAATACCGGCTGCACCCCGGACCATGCCCGGCGGGTGATGCCTGCTTATGAGGCGGCCAATGTCGGCTGGTTCGAGGAGCCGTTCCCGCCGCAGGACTATCGCAGCTACCAGGATCTGGCGAAGCTCGGCCGGGTGCCGCTGGCGGCGGGCGAGAACCACTATACCCGCTACGAATTCACCCGCCTGATCGCGGACGGCGCCGTGACCTTCGTGCAGCCCGACCTCTCCAAGGCCGGCGGCATCACCGAGTGCCACCGCATCGCCATCCTCGCCTCGGCCTGGAAGCTGTCGGTGAACCCGCACACCTCGGCCACCGGCATCAACATGGTGGCGACGCTGCACCTCATGTGCGCGGTGGACAATCCCGGCTATTTCGAGGGCGACGTGGCGCACCACAACCCGTTCCGCGACGAGGTGTGCGGCCTGCCCTACGCGCTGACGCCGGAGGGCACCGTGACCTGCCGCGAGGGGCCGGGCCTCGGCATCGAGGTGGACGAGGCCTTCCTCGCCGCCCACCCCCTCATCGAAGGCCCCTGCTACGTCTGAGGCGCGAGCACGCGTGCGCCCGCCTCGGCCGCGTTGCGGCCGGCGATGCGGCCGCCGATGACGCATTCGGCGAGATTGCCGCCGCTCATATAGATGTGGCCGAACAGGCTGCCGAGTTCGCCGGCCGCATAGAGGCCCGGGATGCGCGCCGAACGGGTCCAGCACGCGCTGGCGCACGTCGTGGCGCGGCCCGCCCTGGGTGTTGATGACCACCGGCCGCACGCGCCCGAAATAGAACGGCGGCTCGCCGATCGGCGCCCATGGTCTCCGGCAGCCGCCCGAACGCCGCGTCGCGGCCGGCGGCGACGGCGGCGTTCCAGGCCTCGATGGTGGCGCGCAACTCGGCCGCGGGCACGCCCATCATTCCCGCGAGCGCATCGAGGCTCTCGGCGCGCTGGAAGATGCCCGCCTCGATCTCGCGCCCATTGTCGGCGCTCCAGGCGAGGTGCGGGTGCGGGTCGTTGTGGACCGATCGCCCCAGCGGATACATGCGCCGCCCCGCCTCGTCGAAGATCAGGAAGGCGGGATCGCGCGGAAAACCCTGCCGCTTCGGATCGAAGGCGTCGAACGGGCGCACGCCGGTGTCGCCGGGATAGGGCGGATACTCGTCCATGAAGCGCCGGCCGGCCTGGTCCACCAGGATCCAGGCGAGGCGCGGCAGAACCTTCTCCGAGGCCTTGCCGGGCGGGGGATCGGTGCCGAGGGTGGCGGCGCCGAGCGCGCCCGCCCCGCTGGGGGCCGGGGTCCACATGGGCACCGCCTTGAGATAGAGGCCGAACGGATAGTCCGGGTCCGGGTGCACGAGGCCGTAAGGGCCGTGATAGTGCCACATGTGCCAGAGGTCGGCGCCCACCGCCTGGGCCATGCGGATGCCGTCGCCGGTATTGCCGCGGAACGAGCCGGTGAGCACGGCGCCCTTCTGGAAATACTGCCGCTGCATCTCCGCATCGGCCTCGAACCCGCCGCAGGCGAGGATCACCCCGCCATAAGCGCGGATGGCGAACGGCCGGCCGTCGCGCTCGGCGAGAAGGCCGATCACCGCGCCGTCGCCGTCGGTCAGGAGGCGCCGCGCCGGGGTGGACATCAGCACCTCCACCGGGCGGGCCGACACATTGTCGGCGAGCACCTTGAACAGGCGCGTGCCGTTCTTCACCGCGCCCGCCTCGGGGAATGAGGTGCCCTCTTCCAGCGCCGGCACCGCCTCGACCTCGCAATAGCCGAGCGCCTCGTGTCCCGGCAGCGGATAATTGCCGAGCGCCGGCGTGACGCGGACCTTGGCGCCGCTGAGCCGGGCGAGCCCGCGCATATAGCCTTCCACCTCCACCATGCCGGCCGCGAGCGCTTCCAGCAGGTCCGGCGGCGTGCGGCCGCCGCAGGTGGCTTCGAGATAGGCGAGCGCCGATGCGCGGTCGGCGCTGACGCGGATGCCGCCGGCGGAGACCACGGACAGGCCGCCGGGAAACGCCATCTTCTCGATCAGCACGGTGCGCGCGCCGCGGTCGGCGGCCTCGATGGCGGCGACGGCGCCCGCGGCGCCGAACCCCACCACCAGCACGTCGGTCTCCATGTCCCAGGATGCGGGCAGCGACTGCCTCATGGTGTCCGGCCTCACGGATCGATGCGGTGCTTGAAGGACGGCACGCGCCCGCAGCGCGTGCGGGCGAGGACGTCGAGGATCACGCCGCGAGTCTCGGACGGCGCGATGACGTCGTCGATCAGCGCCATCTCGGCGGCGAGATAGGCCGAAGCCTGGGCCTCGGCGTTCGCGAGCAGCTCGCGGCGCCGCGCGGCCGGGTCCGCCGCCTTGGCGATCTCCTTGCCGTAAGTGAGTTCCACACCGGCGGCCGGGCCCATCACGTCGAACTGCGCGGTGGGCCAGGCGACGAGGGCGTCCGGCGCCATCACCCGCCCGCCCATGGCGAGATAGGCAAGGCCCACCGCCTTGCGCAGGACGATGGTCGCCTTGGGCACGCTCGCGCCGATGACGGAGTTGAGGAAGCGCGAGGCGAGCGAGACCATGCGCTGGTTCTCGATCTCCGGGCCGACCATGAAGCCGGGGCAATCCACCAGGAACACCAGCGGGATGTGGAAGGCGTCGCAGGTGTCGACGAACTTGCGCGCCTTCTGGATGCCCTTCTCGTCGATGGCGCCGGCCATCTTCATGGGGTTGTTGGCGAGGATGCCCACCGCGTGCCCGTCCATGCGGGCGAACGCGGTGATGAGGCTCGGCCCGTAGCTCTCGCGGTAGTGAAACATCTCGCCGCCGTCGACGAGGAGGCGGATGAGCTCCTCCATGTCGTAGGCGCGGCGGTGGTTGTCGGAAACGATCGCCGTGAGCCGCGCCGCGCCCTCCGGCGTGTCGCAGGCGGCCGGGCGCGGGGCGACGTCGGGCGGCAGCTCGTCGCAATGGGAAGGCAGGAAGGAAAGGAAAGCCCGGATCGCCGCCAGCGCCTCGGCGTCGCTCTGCGCCAGATGGTCGGCCTGGCCGGTGGCGGCGGCGCTCTTCTGCGCGCCGCCGATATCCTCCGCCGACACCTCCTTGCCGATGCCCACCTTCACCACCGGCGGCCCCGACATGCCCATGAAGCCGGAGCCGGCGACGATGGTGACGAAATCGGACTGCAGCGCCGTGAAGGACGGCCCGCCGAAGCACGCGCCCATCACCGCCGCCACCTGCGGCACCCGGCCGGAGAGCTGGAAGTGCTCCTTGAAGCGGGCGCCGAGGCCGGCGGCGATGGCGCCGTTATTCTCCTGGAAGCGGCCGGCGCCGGCCTCCATCAGCGCGATAAAGGGGCGGCGGTGGCGCAAGGCGAGGTCCCGGACGCGCTGGCTCTTCGCCTCGGCGACGCGGCCGCGCGTGCCGGCGATCACCGAGGCGTCCTCGGAGGCCACATACACCTCGCGCCCGTCGATGGTGCCCCAGCCGGCGACGAGACCGTCGGCCGGCGTGCGGGCCTTGAGCGCGCCGTGCTGGCTGCGGGCGAGCAGCCCGATCTCCCGGAACGAGCCGGGATCGAGCAGGTGCTCGACCCGCGCCCGCGCATCGAGCTTGCCGGCTGCCTTCAGCTTGGCGAGCGCGGCCGGCCGCCCATGGCGCGGGCGGCGGCGCGGCGCGCGTCGAGTTCCTTCAGCGTGTCCTCGTCCATGTGGGCCGGCTTCGCTCCCGTGTCGCTGGGCGGCCCGTCGGGCCGCCGCCGTCTTTCGCGGCGAATTGGTCTGATTGTTCCTTCAAATATCAATTCATTTAGATCATATTGTCATCGTCTCGTCTCGGTAATTTTCCGGCGGGGCGCACCGATACAGACAGGCGGGATGAGGTCCATGGCGGAGCATGAAGTGGTGTCGAGCGTGACCGGCGTGGTGTTCGAAGTTGCGGTGGCCGAAGGGGCCGCCGTGGCGGCGGGCGACACGCTGGTGGTGGTCGAATCGATGAAGATGGAGATTCCCGTCGTCGCCCCCCGCGCCGGCCGCCTCGCCCGCATCCTGGTGGCTGCCGGCGACGGCGTGGACGAGGGCCAGACGGTGGCGGTCGTCGCGGACTGAGCGCGCTCAGGCGCTCTCGCCATGGGCGATGTGACGGTAGTCCCCCTCGAAATAGAGCAGGGGGTTGCCGCTCTCGCGCTGCCGCATCGCCACCACGTGGCCGACGAGGATGTCGTGGGTGCCGGAACTGAACTGGGACGACACCTCGCAATCGAAATTGGTCATCGCCTCGTCGAGCGCCGGCGAGCCGGTGGCGAGGGTGGACCAGCGGCAGGACGCGAACCGCTCGGCCGGATCGCGCGCCAGGAACTGCCGGGCGAAGGGCATCTGGTCGGCGGCCAGCACGTTCACGCAGAACACGCCCGCCTCGACGATGAGCCCATGGGTGCGCGTGCCCCGGTTGACGCACACCAGCAGGCTCGGCGGTCCCGCGCTCACCGAGCACACCGCGGTGGCGATGAGGCCGGCGGGGCGCCCCGCGTCCAGGGTCGGAGACCACGTTCACGGCGGCCGCGAGGCGGCGCATACCGCGCTTGAAGTCATCCTCCGGCACGGCGTCGAAGCGCGACATGGGACACGTCCTCCCGTTCTGGTTGGACCGCGGGGGTACAATGCCGCGATCCGCTTAAATTTGCCTTGATGCAGGGTAACGTTCAAGACACAATGTGACGATAAAAATAGATACATTTTGGTGCCGCCCTGGAAGAGGCTGCACCGGCAGGGCAGGAAGAGGGCCGGGATGGATTTTCAGCTGACCGATCGCCAGAAGGAACTCATGGACGCCGCCAAGGGCGCCTATGAGCGCAAGCTCGCCCCGCTGGTGGCGGACACCAGCGTCGACGGCGTGCGCCGCCTGCGCCGCGCCATGGCGGAGCAGGGCCTTCTCGGCCTCAATCTGCCGCCCGAGCATGGCGGGCTCGGCCTTCCCCTGCTCGACACCCTGCTGGTGATCCAGACGCTCCAGGCCTGCGCCCCCATCGTCGGCGGCCTCTGCCACCGCACCTCCACCGGGGCGATCGGCGCCGTCGCGGAATACGGCACGCCCGACCAGCGCACGCGCTTCGTCGAGCCCCTGTGCCGCGGCGAGATCGGCATCTCCATCGGCATCACCGAGCCGGAGGCCGGCTCGGCCGCCACCGCTCTGAAGACCCGCGCCCGCATCGAGGGCGACCACGTCGTCCTCAACGGCTCCAAGCAGTTTGTCAGCTTCGTGAACATCAACGAGTTCACGCTGGTCTATTGCCGCTTCGGCACCACGGGGAAGGCCTCCGACATCGGCGCCGTCATCGTGCCCCACGATGCGCCCGGCTTCCGCCATTCCAGCGGCACGCTCAACATGGCGGACGAGCTTCTGTTCGAGCTCTATTTCGACGATTGCCGGGTGCCGAAGGAGAACGTGCTGCTCGACGGCGGCGCCTTCGGCAAGCTCATCAGCGTCTACAATGCCGAGCGCCTCGGCAGCATGGCGCGCATGCTGGGCTCGGCGCGCGCGGCCTATGAATATGCGCTCGCTTATTCCAAGGAGCGGCGCCAGTTCGGCCGCGAGATCTGCGATTTCCAGGGCATCCAGTGGATGCTCGCCGACATGCGCGTGAAGCTGGACGCGGCCCATCTCCTGGTGATGCGGGCAGCCTCCACTGCGCAGGTGACAGGCCTGCCGGCGCCGCTCGAGACCTCCATCGCCAAGGTGTTCACCGCCAAGGCGGCGAAGGAGATCTGCGACGACGCCATCCAGGTGCTCGGCGCCAACGGCTACACCAAGGAATATCCCCTCGCCCACCGCTACGCCGAGGTGCGCGGCGGCTCGATCTATGGCGGCACCATGCAGATCCACAAGAACATGATCGCGGCCGCCATCCTGGAGCGCGAGAACAGCCAGTGGAAGAAGGCCTGAGGGAGGCCGCCGTGACCGTCGAGATCGACCGCTCGCTCATCGGCAGCCGCAGCGCCCCCTATGTCGTCGAGGTGGAGAAGGGCGCCGTGCGGCGCTTCGCCGACGCCATCGGCGACCCCAATCCGGTGTACCGGGATGCCGACGCGGCGCGGGCGCAGGGCTATGCGGGCATCATCGCGCCGCCCACCTTCCCGGTCTCCTTCCTCTGCCCGCAGGAGCCGGAATGGACGCGCCATCTCGACCGGCGGCGCGTGCTGGCGGGCGAGCAGGGCTTTCACTATGTGCGGCCGATCCTGGTGGGCGACGTGCTCACCTGCCGCATCACCTTCGTCGGCGTGGAGGAGAAGCAGGCGCGCTCCGGCGCCATGGAGCTTTTGATTCAGGAGATCGACGGCCGCGACGCGGCCGGCGCGCCGGTCTATCGCCACCGGCGGGTGATGGTCTATCGCGCCGCCCCGGCGAGCTGAGCGATGGACGCCATCGCCATCGCGCCCCTGATGACGGCCGACGCCTTCGCGGCGGCGCTCTCCGACCCGCGGCACCAGTGGCCGCTGCGCGACTGGGCGCTGCTCGACGTGCGCGAGCACGGCGCCTATGAGCGCGGCCATATCCCCGGCGCCACCTCGCTGCCGCGCCGCCGGCTCGAATTCCGCATGGACGAGCTGGTGCCGGCCCGCACCACGCCTGTGGTGCTCTATGACGACGGCGGGGACGACCCGCGCGCGGCGCTCGCGGCGGACGACCTCCGGGCGTTCGGCTACACGCGCGTGAGCGTGCTCGGCGGCGGCCTCGACGGCTGGCGTGCCCTGGGCGGCGTGCCGTCGACGGGCGTGAACGTGCCGTGCAAGGCCTTCGGTGAGCGAGTCCTCGCGGAGGACGACGTGCGCCACCTCGATGCGGCGGCACTGGACGCCCGCCGCGCGGCCGGCGCCCGCATCGCGGTCTGGGGACGTGCGCACGGCGGAGGAGTTCGCCGACGCGCACATTCCCACGGCCTGCTCGGCGCCCGGCTTCGAGCTGGCGCTCCGGCTCGCGGACCTGGAGGCGGACTGCGACACGGTGGTGGTGAACTGCGCCGGCCGCACGCGCTCCATCATCGGCACCGCCGCCACCACCGCGCGCAGCACGCCGTACCAGCCGGGGAAGGTGCCGGCCGGATAGCCGCGGTTGCGCGCCACCACATAGGCCGTGACCATGAGCGCCGCGGCTCGCCGGAGAGCGGCGGCACGGTGAGCAT
>NZ_JBNFNU010000163.1:0-8873 GCF_057364445.1 Xanthobacter sp. BG11Y11_SDJG | reverse complement strand
ATGAACCGCCGGCCCGGCCACTGCGCCGGATCCCCCCGGACAAGCCGGGGGGATGACGGCGGTGAAAAGGGGGGACGGCGATGAAAGAAGCCACGGGGCGCTGAGACACAAACCGCCGTCATGCTCCGGCTTGACCGGAGCATCCACGCGCCCTCCCCGCCGCGAAATGGGTCCTCCGATCAAGTCGGAGGGCGACGGCCGGGCGGGGGGCGACGGCGGGGCGAAGGGCGACGGCGTGGAAAGGGCCAGCGTGAGCGTGGCGGCCTTCACCTCGGCGCGATGGCGGCGGCGCCCTCTTCAATGCGCGCTGGCAATGGCTTAAGGATGGCCGGCCCGATGGGAGCCACCATGGCCCGCCTCCTCCCCCGCCTGTCCCTGCCGCCGCATCTGCTGATCCCGCTCATCGTCGCCTGCGCCCTGTTCATGGAGCAGGTGGACGCGACGGTGATCGCCACCTCGCTGCCCGCCATCGCCGCCGACCTCAACGAGGACCCGGTGGCGCTGAAGCTGGCGCTCACCTCCTATCTGCTGTCGCTCGCGGTGTTCATCCCGGCCAGCGGCTGGGCGGCGGACCGCTACGGCGCCCGCACCGTGTTCCGCTCCGCCATCGTGATTTTCACGCTGGGCTCGATCCTGTGCGGGCTCTCCTCCTCGCTCCTCGACTTCGTGCTCTACCGCATCATCCAGGGGCTCGGCGGGGCGATGATGGTGCCGGTGGGCCGGCTGGTGATCCTGCGCGCGGTGCCCAAGAGCGAGCTTGTCTCCTCGCTCGCCTGGCTCACCATCCCGGCGCTGCTCGGGCCGGTGTTCGGGCCGCCGCTCGGCGGCTTCATCACCACCTATTTCGACTGGCGGCTGATCTTCTTCATCAACGTGCCGATCGGCGTGCTCGGGGTGTTCCTCGCCACCCGCTTCATCGAGAACGTGCGCGAGGAGGACGTCCCGCCGCTGGACCTGAAGGGCCTCGTGCTGTCGGGCGTCGGGCTTGCCGGCCTCGTGTTCGGCTTCGCCGTCATGGGCCAGCATCTGGTGCCGACCTGGGTCGCCGGCCTGGTCTCGGGCGTCGGCTTCGCGAGCCTCGTCCTCTACTGGTTCCACGCCCGGGTGACGCCGCACGCGGTGATCGACCTCAAGCTCCTGCGCTATCCCACCTTCCGCGCCGGCGTGGTGGGGGCGAGCTTCTTCCGGGTCGCATCGGCGCCATGCCGTTCCTGCTGCCGCTGATGTTCCAGCTCGCCTTCGGGCTCTCGGCGTTCGCCTCGGGCCTGCTCACCTTCACCGCCTCGGCGGGCGCCATGGTGATGAAGTTCACCGCCGCGCCGATCCTGCGGCGGCTCGGCTTCAAGCGGGTGCTGGTGGTCAATTCGCTGCTGTGCGCCGGCTTCATCGCCGTCAATGCGCTGTTCACGCCCGGCACGCCGCACTGGGTCATCATGAGCGTGCTGCTGCTGGGCGGCTTTCTGCGCTCGCTGGAATTCACCGCGCTCAACGCCCTCACCTATGCGGACGTGGAGCCGGAGGAGATGAGCCGCGCCACCTCGTTCGCCAGTGTCGCGCAGCAGGTCTCGCTCTCCATGGGCGTGGCGCTCGCCGGCTTCGTGCTGGAGCTGATGCGCGGCACGCGCGGGGAGAAGGCGGTCAGCCTCGACGACTTCACCATGGCCTTCCTGGTGGTCGCGGCGGTGAGCGCGGTCAGCATCCTGTTCTTCATCGTGCTGCCGAGGGATGCCGGCGCCTCACTCTCGGCCAAGAAGCCGGACCTGCCGGACCCGCGCGCCGAGGTGCCGAACGCCCCTTAAGTCCGTGCGATCGCGCTTGGCCGCCGGAATTGCAGCGCCGGATTTGCAGCGCCGGATTTGCAGCGCCGGATTTGCAGCGCCGGACTTGCCACCGGAACAGGGCCGGCGCGTGCGACCCCTCAGGGCGTGGCGCCCTCGTCGGCGTGGCGCATGGCCAGCGGCAGGCAGGCGGTGGCGAGCAGCGAACGGTAGCGGCGCCGCGCGTCGGAAGCGGTGCCGTTGTCGGAGATGGCGGCTTCCTGAAGCTCCGCCAGAGCCCAGGGATTGGGCTCCATGGGCAAAGCGGCGATCTCGGGTGCGTTGCGCGTGGTGATGACGACGATGTCGTGCGGCGTCAGCGCCTGCAGCGCATGGGCGGCCAGCTGGCGCTGATAGGCGCGCCGCTCCGGAGCGAGCTGCTCCCAGGGCTCCAGCAGCGGGTAGCGCTGCTGGGAAAACGCGTGCATGGCACGCGCCACGCGTTCCACCATGTCCGCCGAGACCATCCCGCCCTCGCGCAAGAATTCCCAAACCCGGCGCCAGCATGGCGCGCGCGCCTTTCCCGAAGGTTGCGGGCGTCCACTTGCTGGCATCATGGTCAATGAAGCCTTAAAAGGGTGACGCTGGCCGCGCGTCCTCCCGAAGGTGTGGTATGGGGGCAACGCCGGCATCCGCCGCCGGACTTCCGATCCCGTGGCCCCCTGATGGAGCACCCCATGTCCGTGACGCTGAAGGATCTCAAGATCAAGCTGTTCACCGACGGCGCCGACAAGGCGCAGATCGTCGAGATGGCCAGGCAGTCCTTCATCGCCGGCTTCACCACCAATCCCTCGCTGCTGCGCAAGGCCGGCGTCACCGACTATGCCGCCTATGCCCGCGACCTGGTCGCCGCGGTCCCGGACCGGCACATCTCGTTCGAGGTGATCTCCGACGACATCCCGGAGATGCGCCAGCAGGCGCGCCTGATCGCCACCTGGGGCGAGAACGTCCACGTCAAGCTGCCGGTGTGCACCACGCGCGGCGAGACCTTGTACGACCTCGTGCGCGACCTGGTGCAGGACGGGGTGAAGGTGAACCTCACCGCCATCTTCTCCGAGCCGCAGGTGGAGGCCGGCGTCGCCGCGCTCGCCGGCGGCGCGCCCTCCATCATCTCCGTGTTCGCCGGCCGCCTCGCCGACCTCGGCATCCCCTACGAGCCGGCGGTGACCAAGGCGGTGGCGCTCGCCCGCGCGACGCCGAACGTGGAGGTGATCTGGGCTTCCACCCGCGAGGTGTGGAACGTGATCGAGGCCGACCGCATGGGCTGCCACATCATCACCGCCCCGGCCGACGTGCTGAAGAAGCTTCCGGCGCTCGGCACCAAGACCGCCGAGGAGCTGGCGCTCGACGCAGTGAAGGCGTTCCGCTCCGACGCGCTCGCCGCCGGCATCACGCTCGACCTGTCGGGCCGCGCCGCGGCGGAGTGAGGAGCGCCGTTCGCGGCCTTCCGCCGGCCGCCGCCAGCGCCCAAGGTGCGCGGGTGGACACGGGGGTGCCGCGAGGTCCGGGCCGCGCGGCAATGTTGGCACTGGCAAGACCGGCCCCGCATAAGGCCGGCCCGCAAGACCGCGGAGGATTGGCGCAGGGCCGGCGAACGCGCCGGCCCCTCCCCTGCCCCCTCAGGCCATCTCGCTGACGCTCTTGCGCTCGTTGCGCTTGCGCTCGTTGGGATCGAGGAAGCGCTTGCGCAGGCGGATGGACTTGGGCGTCACCTCCACCAGCTCGTCGTCCTGGATCCAGGCCAGCGCGCGCTCCAGCGTCATGCGGATCGGCGGGGTGAGGCGCACCGCCTCGTCCTTGGAGGTGGTGCGGATGTTGGTGAGCTTCTTGCCCTTCAGCACGTTCACTTCCAGGTCGTTGTCCCGGTTGTGGATGCCCACCAGCATGCCCTGATACACCTTCCAGCCCGGCTCGATGATCATCGGGCCGCGGTCCTCGAGGTTCCACAGCGCATAGGCCACCGCCTCGCCCGGCTCGTTGGCGATCAGCACGCCGTTGACGCGGCCGGCGATCTCGCCCTTGTAGGGGGCGTATTCGTGGAACAGCCGGTTCATGATGGCGGTGCCGCGGGTGTCGGTGAGAAGCTCGGACTGGTAGCCGATGAGGCCGCGCGTCGGGGCGTAGAAGACGAGGCGCTGGCGGTTGCCGCCGGAGGGGCGCATCTCCACCATCTCGGCGCGGCGCTCGCTCATCTTCTGAACCACGGTGCCGGAATATTCCTCGTCCACGTCGATGAGGACTTCCTCGATCGGCTCCAGAACGGTGCCGGCGGCCTCGTCCTTCTGGAACACCACGCGCGGACGCGACACGGCCAGCTCGAAGCCCTCGCGGCGCATGGTCTCGATCAGCACCGCGAGCTGCAGTTCGCCGCGGCCCGAGACGAAGAACGAATCCTTCTCGGTGGATTCCTCGATCTTCAGCGCCACATTGCCTTCCGCCTCGCGCAGCAGGCGGTCGCGGATGACGCGGCTCGTCACCTTGTCGCCCTCGGTGCCGGCCAGCGGGGAATCGTTGACGATGAAGGTCATGGTCACGGTGGGCGGATCGATGGGCTGGGCCGCCATGGGCTCGGTCACGTCGAGCGCGCAGAAGGTGTCGGCCACGGTGCCCTTCGAGAGGCCGGCGATGGCGACGATGTCGCCGGCGACGCCCTCATCGATCGGCTGGCGCTCGATGCCGCGGAAGGCGAGGATCTTGGAGACGCGGCCCTGCTCCACCAGCGAGCCGTCCTGCGCCAGCACCTTGATGGGCTGGTTCGGCTTGATGGCGCCGGAGCTGATGCGCCCGGTGATCATGCGGCCGAGGAAGGGATTGGCTTCCAGAAGCGTGCCGATCATCCGGAACGAGCCCTCGCCGACCGTGGGCTCCGGCACGTGCTTCAGCACCAGGTCGAACAGCGGCGCCATGCCCTGGTCCGAAGGACCTTCCGGGCTCTCCGCCATCCAGCCGTTGCGGCCGGAGCCGTAGAGGATGGGGAAGTCGAGCTGCTCGTCGGTGGCGTCGAGCGCCGCGAACAGGTCGAACACCTCGTTCACCACCTCGGTGATGCGGGCGTCGGAGCGGTCCACCTTATTGATGGCAACGATGGGCTTGAGGCCCACCTTCAGCGCCTTGCCGACCACGAACTTGGTCTGCGGCATCGGCCCCTCGGCGGCATCCACCAGCACGATGGCGCCGTCCACCATGTTCAGGATGCGCTCCACCTCGCCGCCGAAGTCGGCGTGGCCGGGGGTGTCGACGATGTTGATGCGCGTGTCCTTCCAGACCACCGAGGTGGCCTTGGCGAGGATGGTGATGCCGCGCTCCTTTTCCAGGTCGTTGGAATCCATCACGCGCTCGGCCACCCGCTGGTTCTCGCGGTAGGAGCCCGACTGCTTCAGCAGTTCGTCCACGAGCGTGGTCTTGCCGTGGTCGACGTGGGCGATGATGGCGATGTTGCGCAGCTTCATGGGCCGTCCAGCACAAAAACGCGGGTCCGACGTGCTCGGGCCCGCTTCGATGGGGGAAGTGTTGCGGCGCAAAATACACAGATACGCCCGGATATCAATGTCGGCACGGCGGCCCGAGACTGGCTCGCGCTGCGCGGCGGCCGCGTCCCGCGGCGTAAAAAACGCCGCCATCCGCTACCGATGCCGCCCAACCCGTTGCGCCGGAGCGCGCGGCGGGCCATGAGTGCGCCAGAGTTCCCCAGGCCCATCCTGTGACGCGGCGAGACGCATGTATCTTCACGGCCAGTTCATCTTCGGCACGTTTGTGAGCCTGCTGTGCGTGGTGGTCCAGGCCTTCGCCACGGTGGTCGTGATCCGCCTCACCCGAAGGACGAGCCGGCATCTGTCGCGGCGCCATCCGGTTCCGACGCTGATCCTGATCATGACGACCAGCGGGGCGCTGCTCACCGCCACCCATTTCATCGAGGCCGGCATGTGGGCCGTTGCCTATGCAGCGGTGAGCGAGACCCAGCGCGCGGACGCCTACTATCTCGCCTTTGCCAACTTCACGACGCTCGGCGCCGCCATCGAGCCCGATGCCAACTGGCGCCTGCTCGGCCCCATGTCGGCGGCCAACGGCATGCTGATATTCGGCTGGTCCACCGCAGTGCTGTTCGCGGTGCTCTTGCGCACCATGGCGACGCTGCGCCTGCGCTGAGGCGCGCGAGAGGTTTGCCCGCGGCGCGAAGGCACGGTAAGCACGATGCCATGACGCACGCATCGGACCTTCCACCGCCCGAGGACAGCGTGCCGCCGCGCCTTCCGCCGGCGGACGCGCGCCGCGTCGCCGCCCTCGTCGCCGGCCACCCGATCCTGGGCACGCTGCCTCTCGATGCGCTCGCCGATCTGGTGGCGGGCGGCGCGCTCGCCACCTTCGCGGCGGGAGAGTTCCTGATCCGCCGGGGCGAGACCAGCGATTTCGCGCTGCTGCTGGTGGAAGGCACGGCCCACGTCTTCATCGATACGCCCTATGGCGACGTCCACCTCGCCAACGTTGCCGGCCCGGCGGTGGTGGGCGAGGTCGCCGCATTCACCGGCGTGCCGCGCACCGCCCATGTCCAGGCGGTGAGCGCGATCCGCGCGGTGCGCATCTGCGCCTATGCTTTGAAAGAAGCCGGCCGCGCCCATCCGCCGTTCCTGGAGGCGGCGCTGAAGCAGATCGGCGGGCGGCTCGAAACCTTCAACCGGGCGGTGGGCTTCTATTCGACGGCGCTCAATGCGCTGGAGCGCCACGACTTCGACATGCGGCTGCTGGACGACCTGCGCAACCCGCTGCCGGAGCTTGCCAATTTCGCCGCCTCGTTCCGCCGTCTCGCCGAGGAGATCATGGTGCGCCAGGCGCACCGCCGGGAGATGGAGAGCGCCACCGCGATCCAACGCGCCATGCTGCCCGAGCCGCTCACCCCCGCCGACCTCGGCCACAAGGGCGAGATCCAGGCCTGCATGCGCCCCGCCAAGGAGGTGGGCGGCGACTTCTACGACATGTTCCTCTTGCCGGACGGCCGCCTCGTCATGAGCGTCGGCGACGTGTCCGGAAAGGGCGTGCCGGCGGCGCTGTTCATGAGCGCGACCCAGACCGCGCTGCGCTACGTGCTGCGGCGGGAGAGCGACCTTGCCGCCGCCATCGGCATCGTCAACGAACTGCTCTGCGCCACCAACAGCGAGAGCATGTTCGTGACGCTGTTCAGCGCCGTGCTGAACCTGGACGACGGCACGCTCGACTACTGCAATTGCGGACATCTGGACGTGATGCTGCTGCGTCGGGACGGGACCACCGACATCCTGCCGCCGGTGGGCATGGCGGTGGGCATTCTCGAGCGCGCGCGGTTCGCCGCCCAGCGCATCCAGCTCGCGGCGGGCGACCGCCTGTTCCTGTTCACGGACGGCCTGCCGGATGCGGCCGATCCCGCCGACAACACCTTCGGCGAGGACCGGCTGAGCGCCGTCGCCGAGGCGGCGCGGCTGAAGGCCGGCACCGCCTTCGTCGATCACATCCTCGACGCCGTGGAGGGGTTCGCGCAGGGCGCGGCGCAGTTCGACGACATCACCATCCTCGCTTTGACCTTTGCCGGGGGAGGACCAGGGACGAGTCAGGCCGGCTGATTTGAAAGAGAGGGGCGCGCCGAGGACTGCAAGCGCGCCCGACCTGCTGCCGTCCAACGCACTAGGCAGACGGAGAGCTTCAACCATCACCGCAATTGAGGCTTCCCTTGTTGTTCCAGAACTGGCACGAAGGGCAATCGATAAGATAAATTCGGGTACCTTTGGCTCGATTCCGAGATATATTGCATACACATTCGAGCGCTAGACAGTCCAGACAGTCTCTGGGGACCACCCGACAATCGGTGCATGACCTTCGAAACGATCCATGTATTCGATTTTCTGTGCAGGCTTTAGGCTGATTGGCCATCAAGAAATCTAAAACGCCATCAGCATAACTCGGAGCATATGGGACAGACAGAAGAACGGAAATTAAGATTAACTGATATATTTTAGACATTTACGCCTCCATCAGAGATTTTATAAAGTATGCCTATAAATTGTGACATTATGGCAATGATTTATGCCGATTGGCAGGCAAGATGAAAAATCTCCCATGCAACGCTCTGATCAACCGGCGAACAGGTCCTCCTCCTCGGCCAGCAGGATCAGGTCGCTCAGGGTGAAATGATCGAACGGCCGGCCGGGCGCGCCGGCGGCCTGCGGCTCCGCGCCCAGCAGGCCATGCCAGCGTCGCGGCGACGATGCGGCTGCCCACCGGGCCGAGCCGCGCGCCGGCCGGCCCCTCGGGATCGCCGGCTTCCGCCAGCACGTAGAACCACAGCGGGGTCGCCTGCGCGAACGGGGCGGCGGCGCCACGCTGGCGCTCGGGCAAGGCGGCGAGCAGCCGTTCCCCGGCGAGCGGCTTGAGGCCCAGATGGGTCGCCACCGCCTGGCCGGTGGGCAGACCGAGCCGGTAGCCCTCCAGCAGATGCCGCCGCGCCAACGTGCTCGCCGTGGTCTCCGCACCGGCGATGCGGGTGTCGAGGGCACGGGCGCGCTGCGGCGCCAGGCCCTCCAGCGGCAGGAAGCCTTCCCAGGCGATGATCCAGTGCTCCGGCAAGGCGTCGGAGCCGCGCCCGGCGGCGCCGAGCACCAGGCGCGTCGCCAGCGCGCCGCGCTCCACGTTGCGGTAGGTCGCATTGTAATCGTAGCTCGGCCGCGCCATGGCGGGCGCCAGCACGAAGGCGGCCGCGGCGAACTCCGCAGGCATCGATCCCCGCGCCCGAACGCCTGCGGCCGGGCGGGCACGAACCTCCTCGATGGCCTGCGGATCGCACAAACGCGGCAAGAGGTCGTTCATCACCATCCAGCGGTAGCGCTCGCGCAAGGCGAGGCGCGCCTCCTGGAAGCCGAGCCCGTCGCGCACCAGGCGATTGTGCGCCTTCAGGAACGCCACATGGAGCTGGCTGAGCACCAGCATGGCGTCGCTGCGCGGATCTCCGGCGCGGGCGATCCGGTCGCGGCCGGGATCGAGGCTGCGCGGATGGCGCGGCAGATCGTTGGCGGCGCCCTTGCGCGGCGGCCG
>NZ_JBNFNU010000162.1:0-8928 GCF_057364445.1 Xanthobacter sp. BG11Y11_SDJG | reverse complement strand
GATGGTCGCCACTCCCCGCGCCCACCAGCGCGGAGATGCTGGCCTTGCTCCGAAGCCCGCCGGTCCCTGCCGCTGCGCGCCTTGGTGCCGCCGTCCCGATGCCGAATCTCTCGACCGCATGCTCGCCATCGCCGCGCGGGTGCCCGACCACGGCCGCCTCGTGCCCTGGCGCTTCATCGTGCTGGACGGGGAGGCGCGGCGCGCGGCCGGCGACCGGCTCGATGCGCTCTATCTGGCGCAGAACCCGGACCTCGCCGCCGATAAGCGTCACATGTGGCGCGACTATCTCCTGCGGGCGCCGGTGACGGTGGTGGTGGTGAGCCGGCCGGACCCGGCGGCGAAGATCCCGGTCTTCAACCAGGTGCTCTCCGCCGGAGCCGCGGCCATGAACCTGATCTCAGCCGCAACGGCGCTCGGCTTCGGCGCCCAGTGGCTGTTGAAAATGGCCGGGGCGGGACCCGGACGCGGCCGCGATCCTCGGCGTTGCGGCGGGCGAACAGGTGGCGGGATTCATCCATTTGGGCAGCCCGTCCGAGGCCCCCTCCGACCGCCCCCGCCCTGACCTGGCAGACGTGGTGACACGCTGGCGGCCGTGAGCCGGTCACTCCGCCAGGGCGGCCTCGGCGGCGCTCGCCTTGCGCAGATAGACGAGGGACACATAGAGCGCGAGGGCGCCGAACAGCGCCACCAGCGCATAAAGGCCGATATCGCCCAGGCGGAACAGGCCGGCGAGGGCCCAGGCGGCGGCAACCGCGGTGGCGACCGCCTCGGTGGCGACGAGAATGGCGGCGCTCACCACCGTCAGCGGCCTGCCGCCCCTACCCGAACCCGCCATGAACCCTCTCCCGAACCATAAGGCGCCGCGCTCCGCGCGCATCCGCCAGGACCCGGCTGCCGCAGAACCGGCCGGCAAACTGCCCCCCGCCGCGCGCCCGGTCAAGGGCGGGATGAGGCCCCCTGCGGCCCCCGCCCTTCTGCGCGCGCTGCTCGCGCCCGACCTGCGCCCGCGATGTCTAGCGCTCGGCGCGGACGATCACATCCATCAGCTCGGCCACCTTGCGGCGCTGGTCCTCCGCGTCGCCGGAGCGGATGGCGTGCTCGACGCAGTGCGCCACGTGCTGGCGCAGCACCTCCTCCTCCACCTTCTTGAGCGCCGCGCGCACGGCGGCGATCTGGGTGATGACGTCGATGCAGTAGCGGTCCTCCTCCAACATGCGGGAGAGGCCGCGCGTCTGCCCCTCGATCCGGGCGAGACGCTTGAGGACACGGTCTTTGTCGGCGCTGTGCATGGCTTGTCATATACCCCCTACGGGTATATAGGACAAGCCGAGATACCCCCCCGGGGTTAAAAAGGCCCGCCAATGTGAGCCAGCGCAAGGTTGCCGCCGCGCGAAAGGCCCCATCTGGCGCCAATTGTCTTGGAGCCGTCATGGCACACGATCCTTCCACGCAGGGCCCGCCGACCGGCGCCATAGGCAATGAAGCCAACGCACCCGAAGGCGCGGGGCACGATTGCTGCGGCGGCACGGCGCCGCCCCCGCTCGATCTGTCCGCCGCGCCCAAGGCCGGCACCTGCTGCGGCGACCACGACCACGACCACCATCACGGCCAGCCCGCGACGCCCCCCGCCGCGCCGGCCCAGGTCAAGGCCAAGGTCAAGGACGTGGTCTGCGGCATGGATGTCGATCCCTCGCCCGAGGCCGGCAAGCCCAGCGCCACCCATGAGGGGCGCGCGTTCCACTTCTGCGGCAACGGCTGCAAGACCAAGTTCGAGGCCGATCCGCAGAAATACCTCGAACCGCAGGTGGACCCGGTCTGCGGCATGAGCGTCGCGCCCGCCACCGCAAAATATGCCGCCCGCCATGCGGGCAAGACCTATTTCTTCTGCTCGTCCGCGTGCGAGACCAAGTTCAAGGCCGATCCCGCAATATATACCGGGGAGAAGGCGCCGCCGCCGCCCGCCGAGGTGCCCGAAGGCACCATATATACCTGCCCCATGGACCCGGAGATCCGGCAGATCGGCCCCGGCATCTGCCCGATCTGCGGCATGGCGCTGGAGCCGGAGATCGTCACCCTCGACGAGGCGCCGAACGAAGAGCTGGCCGACATGAAGCGGCGGTTCTGGATCGGCCTTGCTCTCACCCTGCCGGTGTTCGTGCTGGAGATGGGCCAGCACCTGTTCGGCCTGCATCTTTTGCCGCAGCAGATTTCCAACTACGTGCAGTTCGCGCTCGCGACCCCGGTGGTGCTGTGGGTGGGCCGGCCCTTCTTCGAGCGCGGCTGGCTGTCGCTGAAGTCGCGCAACTACAACATGTTCACCCTCATCGCCATGGGCACGGGGGTGGCCTATCTCTATTCGCTCGCGGGCACCTTCCTGCCCGGCCTGTTCCCGCACGGCTTCCACGCCCACGAGGGCGGGGTGCCGGTCTATTTCGAGGCGGCGGCGGTCATCACCGTGCTGGTGGCGCTCGGCCAGGTGCTGGAACTCGGCGCCCGCGAGCAGACCTCCGGCGCCATCAAGGCGCTGCTCTCGCTTGCCCCCAAGACCGCGCTCCGCGTGACAGTGGACGGCGCGGACGAGGAGGTCGCGCTCGACCTCGTCGCCCCCGGCACCGTGCTGCGCGTGCGCCCCGGCGAGAAGGTGCCGGTGGACGGCGTCGTCACCGAAGGCCGGGCGGTGGTGGACGAGAGCCTCGTCACCGGCGAATCCCTGCCCGTGACCCGCGAGACCGGCGAGAGCGTGATCGGCGGCACCGTGAATGCCTCCGGCGCCTTCCTCATGCGGGCCGAGAAGGTGGGCCGGGAAACGCTCCTGTCGCAGATCGTGCAGATGGTGGCGCAGGCGCAGCGCTCGCGCGCGCCGATCCAGCGCCTCGCCGATCAGGTGTCGTCCTGGTTCGTGCCGGCGGTGTTCGCCGCCGCCTGCGTCGCCTTCTTGGTGTGGATGGCCGTCGGCCCCGAGCCGCGCCTCACCTTCGCGCTGCTGGCGGCGGTGAGCGTGCTCATCATCGCCTGCCCCTGCGCGCTCGGGCTCGCCACCCCCATGTCGGTGATGGTGGGGGTGGGGCGCGGCGCCCAAATCGGCGTGCTGGTGAAGAATGCCGAGGCGCTGGAGCGCATGGAGAAGGTGGACGTAGTGGTGGTGGACAAGACCGGCACCCTCACCCTCGGCAAGCCCAAGGTGGTTGCGGTGCATGCCAGCCGCGATGTGGATGAGAACGACCTTCTGCGTCTCGCCGCCAGCCTCGAGCGGGCCAGCGAGCACCCGCTCGCCGCCGCGTTGGTGGCGGAGGCCAAGGCCCGCGACCTGGCGCTGGCCGCCCCCTCGGACGTGGCCGCGATCGCCGGCAAGGGCATCGCCGGCACCGTGGAGGGCCATCGCGTGGTGGTCGGCCACCCCATCTACCTGGGCGACAACGGCGTCCCGGTGGACCACATGATCGCGGTGGCGGAGAGCCACCGCCGCGACGGCGCCACCACGGTGTTCGTGGCGGTGGACGGGCGCGCCTGCGGCGTGATCGCGGTCGCGGACCCGGTGAAGGAGACCACCGAGGCGGCGCTGAAGCGCCTCGCGAAGGACGGCGTGCGCGTGGTCATGCTCACCGGCGACAACCGCACCACGGCGCTCGCGGTGGCCAAGCGCCTCGGCATCACCGAGGTGGAGGCGGAGGTTCTGCCCGACCACAAGGCCGACGTGGTGGCGCGCCTGCGCGCCGAGGGCCACGTAGTGGCCATGGCCGGCGACGGCATCAACGACGCCCCCGCGCTCGCGGTGGCGGACGTGGGCATCGCCATGGGCACCGGCACCGATATCGCCATGGAGAGCGCCGGCATCACGCTGCTCAAGGGCGACCTCAACGGCATCGCCCATGCCCGGTCGCTGTCCAAGGCGACCATGGCGAACATCCGCCGCAACCTCGTCTTCGCCTTCCTCTACAATGCGGCGGGCGTGCCGATCGCCGCCGGCGTGCTCTATCCGGCGATCGGGCTCCTGCTGTCGCCCATGGTGGCGGCGGCGGCCATGGCGCTCTCGTCCGTGAGCGTGATCGCCAACGCGCTGCTGCTGCGGGCCTGGAAGCCGCATTGACCCCCAAGGCCGGCGCGCGTCACACCAGCGCCGGCCGCGCCTCCTGGGCGCCGACCTCGAAGATGCGCTTGTAGCGGGCGATCTCGGCCGGCGGCCCCATGGCCTTGGTGGGGTTGTCGGAGAGCTTCACCGCCGGGTGCCCGTTGGCCGAGATCACCTTGCAGACGATGGAGATGGGGTCGAGGGCGCCGTCCGGCACCAGGCCCCGGAAGTCGTTGGTGAGCAGCGTGCCCCAGCCGAAGCCCATGCGGATGCGGCCGTTGAAGGCGCGGTGGATGCGCGCCACCTCCGCGACGTCGAGCGCGTCGGAGAAGATGGCGAGCTTCTCGCGCGGGTCCTGGCCGCGCGCGCGCCACCAGGCGATGGCCTCCTCGCCGCCCGCCACCGGCTCCTTGCTGTCGATGCGGATGCCGGTCCACTGCGCCACCCAGTCGGGCGCGTGGGCGAGGAAGCCGGCGGTGCCGAAGGTGTCGGGCAGAATGACGCGCAGGTTGCCCTCATATTCCTCCTGCCAGTCGGCCAGCACCTGGTAGGGCGCCCAGGCGAGTTCCGCGTCGCTGCGGGCGAGCGCGGCATAGACCATGGGCAGTTCGTGGGCGTTGGTGCCGGTGGCCTCCACCTCGCGCCGCATGGCGATGACGCAGTTGGAGGTGCCGAGGAAACCCTCGCCCAGCCCCTCGATGAGCGCCTGGACGCACCAGTCCTGCCACAGGAAGCCGTGGCGGCGGCGGGTGCCGAAATCGGCGATGTTGATGGGAGCGAGGGTTTTCAGGAACTCGACCTTCTCCCACACCCGCGTCATGGCGCGGGCATAGAGCACCTGGAGCTCGAACTTGCCCATGCCCTTCAAGACCGCGCGCGAGCGCAGCTCGTTGATGATGGCGAGCGCCGGGATCTCCCACATGGTGGTCTCGACCCAGGGTCCCTCGAACACCAGCTCGTACTGCCCGTCCCACTTCTCCAGGTGATAGGCGGGGAAGCGGAAGCCTTCGAGCCACGCCACATAATCGGGCGAGAACATCTGCCTTTTGCCGTAGAACATGTTGCCGCGCAGCCAGGTGCTCTCGCCGCGGGTGAGCGAGAGCGAGCGCACATGGTCGAGCTGCTCGCGCAGCGCGCCGATGTCGATGATGTCGGCAAGGCGGATCGCGGACGTGCGGTTATGGATGCCGAACGTCACCCGCGTGCCCGGGTGGCGGCGGAAGATGGTCTGCCCCATCAGCAGCTTGTAGAAGTCGGTGTCGAGCACCGACCGCACGATGGGATCGATCTTCCAGTCGTGGTTGTAGACCCGCGTGGCGATGTCGGTCATGGCGTCTTCGCGCGATCCTGGTGCTGATTGGCGTTGTGCTGATTGGCGTTGTGCCGATTGGCGGCGTCTTGGGGAGCGCCCGATCAGGCGCGTCCCGGATTGGGCGCCCGGTCGGGCGCCCGCGGTGGGCGGGCGACTCTATAGCATGGCGTCTGTGGCCTGGCGCCTCTGGCGGGGCGCCGGGTGATGCGGGCCCTTGGCAGCTGAGGGCCTCAGCGGCAGCCCTTGCGCGCTTCCCAGGCCTTGACGTCGTTCACGTAGCGCTGCTGCGCCGGCGTGAGCTGTCCGTACGGCGGAAAGCAGCGCTCGCCAAAGGTGGCGATGGCATCCTTGGTCTTGAAGCAATAGCCCTGCTCCGCATAGACCGCGTTGCGCTGATACCAGAGCGCCCGGCACGACAATTCGCTCAGAGCCTGCGCGCCGGCCGCAGGGGCAAAGGCGCAGGCGCCCGCCGTGATCGCTGCCCACAGCGCTGGCCGAATGGTCCGACGCGTCCTCATTCCCGCCTCCCCAGGTGGATGGCGCAGCCTAGCACCAGCGCCGCGGGCGGAGATAGAGGCCGGAGATTTATTGCTCGAATGGCATCAATGTCGTTCCATCTCTTCCATAGATGCGAAAAAGCCAGCGGGGTATACAAAAGACCAAGCACAACCAAAACCCACAGGAGGACGCCATGGCCCGCATGAGAGCCGTCGACGCCGCCGTTCGCGTTCTGGAAAAGGAAGGCATCCGCACCGCGTTCGGGGTGCCGGGCGCGGCCATCAACCCGCTCTATTCCGCTTTGAAGGCGCGCGGCTCGATCCGCCACGTGCTGGCGCGCCACGTGGAAGGCGCCTCCCACATGGCCGAGGGCTACACCCGCGCGGTGGCCGGCAATATCGGCGTGTGCATCGGCACCTCCGGCCCCGCCGGCACCGACATGATCACCGGCCTCTATTCGGCCTCGGCGGACTCGATCCCGATCCTGTGCATCACCGGCCAGGCGCCCCGCGCCCGCCTCTACAAGGAAGACTTCCAGGCGGTGGACATCGAGTCCATCGCCAAGCCCGTCACCAAGTGGGCGGTGACGGTGCGCGAGCCGGCGCTCGTGCCCATGGTGTTCCAGCAGGCGTTCCACGTCATGCGCTCGGGCCGCCCCGGCCCGGTGCTCATCGACCTGCCGCTCGACGTGCAGCTGGCCGAGATCGAGTTCGACGAGGACACCTACGCGCCTCTGCCGGTCTACAAGCCGAAGGCGACGCCGGCGCAGATCGACAAGGCCATGGAGATGATCCTCGGCGCCGAGCGCCCGCTGATCGTCGCCGGCGGCGGCATCATCAATGCGGACGCCTCCGATCTGCTGGTGGAATTCGCCGAGCTCACCGGCATCCCGGTCATCCCCACCCTCATGGGCTGGGGCACCATTCCGGACGACCACCCGCTGATGGCCGGCATGTGCGGCCTGCAGACCTCGCACCGCTACGGCAATGCGAACCTGCTCGCCTCGGACTTCGTGACCGGCATCGGCAACCGCTGGGCCAACCGCCATACCGGCTCGGTGGAGGTCTACACCAAGGGCCGCAAGTTCATTCACGTGGACATCGAGCCGACCCAGATCGGCCGCGTGTTCGGCCCGGACTTCGGCATCGTCTCCGACGCCAAGGCGGCGCTGGAGCTGTTCGTCGCCGCCGCCGCCGAGCTGAAGCTCGCCGGCAAGCTGCCGGACTGGTCCGCCTGGGCGGACGAGTGCCGCGCCCGCAAGCAGACCATGCTGCGCAAGTCGCACTTCGACAACGTGCCGCTGAAGCCGCAGCGGGTCTATGAGGAGATGAACGAGGCGCTCGGCCGCGACGTGACCTATGTCACCACCATCGGCCTGTCGCAGATCGCCGGCGCGCAGTTCCTCAACGTCTATTCGCCACGCAACTGGATCAATTGCGGCCAGGCCGGCCCGCTCGGCTGGACCCTGCCGGCAGCGCTCGGCGTGCGCGCGGCGCGCCCGGACGCCAAGATCGTCGCGCTCTCCGGCGACTACGACTTCCAGTTCCTGATCGAGGAACTGGCGGTGGGGGCGCAGCACAAGCTGCCCTATCTCCACGTGGTGGTGAACAACTCCTATCTCGGCCTGATCCGCCAGGCCCAGCGCGGCTTCGAGATGGACTTCGAGGTCTCGCTCGCGTTCGAGAACATCAATTCCGAGGAGGCCGGCGGCTACGGCGTCGACCATGTGGCGGTGGCCGAGGGCCTCGGCTGCAAGGCGATCCGCGTGCGCACGCCGAACGAGTTCAAGGGCGCCTTCGCCGAAGCCGAGCGCCTCATGGCCGAGCACCAGGTGCCGGTGGTGCTGGAATTCATCCTGGAGCGGGTGACCAACATCGCCATGGGCGTCGAGATCGACAAGATCACCGAGTTCGAGGAGGTGCTGGACCTCCCTCTCGACCAGGCGAAGGCGCTGGAGCCGGCCGAATAGGCCGAATCGCGGGGGGCCGCTCCGGCGCCTCTCTCCCGCGCCGCGCGGCCTCATCCCCCGGCTGGTCCGGGGGATCCTCCCCATTTCCAGGCGCCCCTTCTCAAGAAAACCGTGGATGCCCGGAACAAGCCGGGGCATGACGGTGGGATAGGAGCCGCGCCGCGGACCTGCCATAAAAACCAAGGCTCAGCCAGCGGAGACGACATGCCCAAGTTCTGCGCCAACCTCACCATGCTGTGGAACGAGATCGACTTCCTCGACCGCTTCGCCAAGGCGGCGCAGGCCGGCTTCAAGGGGGTGGAGTATCTCTTCCCCTATCCGTACGAGAAGGACGCAATCGTCGAGCGGCTCGCAAAGCACGGCCTGACCCAGGTGCTGCACAACCTACCGGCCGGCGACTGGGCCAAGGGCGAGCGCGGCATCGCCTGCCTGCCGGGCCGCGAAGGCGAGTTCGAGGACAGCGTCGCCATGGGCATCGACTACGCCAAGGCGCTCGGCACTAAGGCGGTCAACTGCCTCGCCGGCATCACGCCGAAGGATGTGCCGGCGGAGAAGGTGCACGAAACCCTGGTGAAGAACCTGACGTTCGCTGCCGGCGAATTCAAGAAGGCGGGCATTCCCCTCGTGGTCGAGGCGATCAACACCCGCGACATCCCGGGCTTCCACCTCACCAATACCCGGCAGACGCTGGCGGTGCTCGACGCCGTGGGCGCGGACGACATCTTCTTCCAGTACGACATCTACCATATGCAGGTGATGGAGGGGGACCTCACCCCGACCCTGCGCGCCAACATCGCCCGTATCAAGCACATCCAGCTGGCCGACAATCCGGGCCGCAACGAGCCCGGCACGGGCGAGATCAACTATCCCTTCCTGTTCGAGGCCATCGACGCCATGGGCTATGAGGGGTGGATCGGCGCGGAATACAAGCCCAAGACCACCACCGACGAAGGCCTCGGCTGGCTCGCGCCCTACAAGGCGTGAGGCGCGCTTGAATCTCCCTCTCCCGGCGGGAGAGGTTGGGGTGAGGGTGCGCGGCTGGCTCCGGCGGCGCATCGCCCAGCGGCGGAACCCTCACCC